>JBIOYF010000201.1:0-2665 GCA_044870035.1 Dehalococcoidia bacterium | reverse complement strand
GTGACCCCGGAGCGCACGGTCGACTGGACGTTGCAGATCGACGTCCAGGGGCACCCCGCCGCGCAGCGGGCCAAGCGCATCGACTCCCGTCTGCCGGCAGCGCTGATCGCATTGCCCACGCAGGTCTCGGGCTCGGAGCCGGGCACCGACTACGCGTCCTTGGCCAACCGTGACCTCCAGCGCGGCCGGGCCGTGGGGCTGGCCTCCGGCGAGGCCGTCGCCCGCCACCTCGACGTGCCGCCGTTGACCGCCGCGCAAGTCGGGCTGGCCGAGCACGGTTGGACCGGTGAGACCCCGCTGTGGCTCTACATCCTCAAGGAGGCCGAGGTGCTCCGCGCCGGCGAGCAGCTGGGCCCGGTAGGTGGCCGCGTGGTCGGCGAGGTACTGGTCGGCATCATCGACTCCGACCCGGAGTCGTTCCGCTCGGTGGACCCCGAGTGGCAGCCGACCCTGCCCGGCCGCCGCACAGGCAGCTTCGGATTGGCCGACATCTTGGTCCCGACGCGCTGATCGACCGGAACTCGGGCCGGCCGCGCGCAGGCTCGTTCAGTCCTGCCGATTCTCGATGGGCTGGAGCAGCATCGTAGGAGCACGGCCATGAGGCCGTCGATGTCCCACTCGCGCCGGACCTGGCCGTCGTGGGGTTCCATTTGGGGACCATCATCTGGTCCTACGGAGATTTCAGCCATCCTTGGGTCCCGTGGCTTGGCTCTCCGCTGGACCGCCTGGAACGTCGATTTTCCGGTGTGTCTCAGCAGCGAGGCTGCAGTCGTTCCTGCGCGCGATCGCGAGGTTCGGTGTCGCCGTCGACGTGACGGTGGCCGAGCCGCACATCGAGCCGTTCTTGCCGGCGGACGTCGCCGTGGGGCAGGCCGCGGTGTGGATCGCGATGCGGGCGGCCGTCGTCGTCGCGGGCTTCACGACGCTCCAGTTTCGTGCGTTTTGCGTGCGGCGGGCGGTAGGAGGAGGGTGGGCGCACGACTACACGACGTTAGGAGAGCAGTTGTCCGCTACTGAAGTTGGAGAACAGGCCGCGGTTCGGCCGTTTCAGGTCGGTTTTCCGGAGGCGGAGCTCGCCGAGCTGCGCAGGCGCATCAATGCGACCAGGTGGCCCGAGCGCGAGACGGTCGCCGACGATTCGCAGGGCGTGCCGCTCGCGCTGATGCAGGAGCTCGCGCGCTACTGGGCGAGCGACTACGACTGGAGCGCGTGCGAGGCGAAGCTCAACGCGCTGCCGCAGTTCATCACCAAGATTGACGGGCTCGATATCCATTTCATCCACGTCCGCTCCCCGCACGAGGACGCGCTGCCGCTGATCGTCACCCACGGGTGGCCGGGCTCGATCGTCGAGCAGCTGAAGATCATCGAGCCGCTGACGAATCCCACGGCGCACGGCGGGAGCGCGGACGACGCCTTCCATCTCGTGATCCCGTCGCTGCCCGGCCACGGGTTCTCCGCCAAGCCGACCACCACCGGCTGGGATCCCCAGCGCACCGCACGCGCCTGGGTGGACCTGATGAAGCGCCTCGGCTACACCCGGTTCGTGGCCCAGGGCGGCGACTGGGGGGCGGCCGTCACGCAGGCGATGGGCATCCAGGCGGCGCCCGAGCTGCTCGGCATCCACTCGAACATGCCCGGCACCGCTCCGGCCGAAATCGCCGCGGCGTTCCTGCACGGCGACCCGGCGCCGTCCGGCCTGTCGGCCGAGGAGCAGCGCGCCTTCGACCAGCTGAGCGCGTTCTACGCGCAGCACGTCGCCTACGCGCTGATCATGTCGACGCGTCCGCAGACCCTGTACGGGTTCGCGGACTCCCCGATCGACCTCGCCGCGTTCGCGATCGACCACGGCGACGGCACCGGCCAGCCCGGGCTCATCGCGCGCATCCTCGAGGGACGGCTGCAGGGCGACCTGACGCGCGACGACATCCTCGACAACATCACGCTGTACTGGCTGACGAACACGGGGGTCTCCGCGGCGCGCTTCTACTGGGAGAACAAGGCGGGCTTCTTCGAGGCCAAGCCGATCTCGATCCCGTTCGCCATCAGCGTCTTCCCGGACGAGCTGTATCAGGCGCCGCGGAGCTGGGCCGAGCGCGCGTATCCCGACAACCTCATCTACTTCAACGAGCTCGACCGCGGCGGCCACTTCGCGGCGTGGGAGCAGCCGGAGCTGTTCTGCAGCGAGATGCGAGCCGCGTTCCGACCGCTCAGGCAGGCGGGAGCGAGGACGTGACGAGCGCCGCGGCCACGGAGATGACGCTCAAGCAGCTCGATGCCGGCCTGTTGAACGTCGGGTACGCCGAGGCAGGACCTGCCGACGGCCCAGTGGTGCTTCTCCTGCACGGCTGGCCCTACGACATCCACAGCTACGCCGACGTGGCCCCGATGCTGGCGGCGGAGGGCTACCGAGCGATCATCCCCTACCTGCGCGGCTACGGGACCACGCGTTTTCTCTCTGAGGACACGTTCCGAAACGGCCAGCCGTCCGTCCTCGCCGTCGACGCCATCGCGCTGATGGACGCCCTCGACATCGGCCAGGCCGTCGTTGCCGGCTTCGACTGGGGAGCACGCACGGCCGACATCGTCGCGGCGCTCTGGCCCGAGCGCTGCAGGGCGCTGGTCTCGGTGAGCGGCTACCTGATCGGCAGCCAGGAGGCCGGCAAGC
>JBIOYF010000200.1:0-2951 GCA_044870035.1 Dehalococcoidia bacterium | reverse complement strand
CCGGCCGAGACGCTGGCGGTGCAGCAGGCGGCGGCGCAGCTGTTTCCGCTCGGGCGCGCGCTGGTTGAGCGCGACTGATACCTCGGACGATGGTGGCGCCGAAGGTGGCCAGACCGCCGAGCGCGCCGGCGGCCGCGGCGAACGCCGCTCCCGGAACGCCGAACGCTGCCAGGGCCAGCCCGACGGCGAGCAGGACGCCGGGCGCCCGCCCCGACACGTATCCGTCCCGGGACGGCGCCCTGGCGCTCGCGAAGTAGACGCCGGCGATCACCAGCCAGGGAGCGAGATAACGGCCGACGATCAGCGCCGCGACCCAGCTGGGGACGAGGGCGTCGTCGGCCGCGGCGACGGCCGCCACGCTGAGCAGCAGTCCGTCGACGGCGCCGTCGAGCAAGGCGCCGAACCGGCTCGCTTCTCCGCGCGCGCGGGCGAGCCAGCCGTCGGCGACGTCGCTCAGGCCGGCGGCGAGTACCGCCAGGCCGAGTGCGATCGGGGCGAGTGCCGGCAGCAGCGGCACTGCGGCTGCCCGCAGCAAGGTGAGCGTGTTGGCCACGCCGAGGCCGGCAAGTCGCCTCCCGTCCGGCCGCTCCAGCATGCCCAGGTGCCAGTCGGCCATCAGGAGGAGGAGCAGCCACCACCCTGCCGCGACGGTCGCGAGAAGCGGGCGGCCGGAGGCCGCGCCGCCGACGCTCGCGGCGAGCGGTACGCCAGCGAGCGCGAGCAGCTGCCGGTGCGCACGCGCGTGCCGGCGACGGTTGTGGCGCGCGCGCGCGAAGGAGGCGCTGAGAAACCGGAGCCACGCTGACGGCGCGAAGCGAGCGCGGCGGAGTTCGACCAGCAGTTCTTCCGCCCACAGCTCACCCTCGGTCTTCCGGCTCTGCCGGTCGCATCCGGTCATGGTCGCCAGATTCTCCGATGCCACTGGGCGCGGCGTCGATTCGGTCGAATCGCGCCTGCGACGTCGTGCATCGGACGCTCGATGAAGCAGGCGCTGCTCGCGCTCCTCGTCGCGGTGGCCGTCGCCGGCTGCGGTAACGCCAGCTCGAGATCGGGCTCCCACTCGAGCGCGCCGCGCTTCGATCTGAGCACGCAGCAGGGACGGGCGGTGCTGTCCGGATTCGACCCGCGCTACCTGGTCGCGAGCGCGTCGCCCCAGAGCATTCCCGCCATCGTTCGGCCGCAGTTCGAGTCGGCGGCCGGCGCGAGCGGTCTGCTGCGCCCGAGTGACTTCGTCATCGGCGTCGAGGTCGGCGGCGACGCGCGCGCGTACCCGGTCAAGCTGCTCGCGCTGCACGAGGTCGTGAACGACGTGGTCGGCGGCCGTCCGATCGTCGTGACCTGGTGCCCGCTCTGCGCGAGCGCGCTCGTCTTCGACCGCCGCGTCGCCGGCAGGACGCTCAGCTTCGGCGTCTCCGGCTTCCTCTACCAGGCGAACCAGGTGCTGTACGACCTGCAGACGCGCAGTCTCTGGAGCCAGCTGGCGGCGGGGGCCGTCACCGGCGCGATGCGCGGACACACGCTCAAGCTTGTTCCCGCGGTCGAGCAGCCATGGAGCGTCTGGCGCACCGCCCACCCGACCACGCGCGCGCTCTCGATCCGACGCGACCGGTTCGCCTCGCGCTTCATCCATCCGTACACCTACGTCGACAGCCGCGGTGAAGAGCGCTCGGACGACCCGTACGCCGGGTACGTACAGAAGGTGCCGCTCTACTACGGCCACATCATCGACGGACTCTCGGGCGCCAGCAGGGTGGTCGCAGTGCAGCGGCACGGACGCAGCACGGTCTACCCGGAGCTGCTGCTCCTCCGCCGCACCGTCGTCGACGACACCCTCGCCGGCCTTCCGCTCACCGTCTTCTGGAGCGACACCGACTACGCGCCCCGCGTGTTCGCGCGCCGGCTGGACGGACGCACCCTGCACTTCCGCCGCGATGGATCCGTGATCCGAGACACGGCGACGGGCTCACGCTGGTCCGCCTCGACGGGGCGCGCGGTCGCCGGCAAGCTCACCGGGAACACACTGCAGCCACTGCCCTTTACCTACCCCTACTGGTTTGCCTGGCACTCCTTCCATCCGCACACAGAGATTGCGGGATCGGCGCGGGGCTAAAGCGGACGACCGGCAGTGGCGCTCCCCCTGCCGAATCGCACGAGCCTTGCGCGCATCTCACGATCGATGAAGCCGACACTCCTCGCACTGCTGCTCGCGGTGGCCGTTGCCGGCTGCGGCTCAAACCGCTCCAACTCCAAGGCCGAGGCGACAGGGAGCGCGGCGCTGTCCGCGGGCGAGTTGCAAGAGCTTTCGGCGGGCTGGAAGACCGACTTCGCACGCCACACCGTCCCCCTGCGCGAGTTCCAATCCGGCGGTCCCGGGAAGGACGGGATCCCCGCGCTCGACCGCCCGCACTTCCTCCGCACCGCCGAGGCGCGTTTCCTGCGGCCGCGGGAGCCCGTGATCGAACTCATATTGGCGGGCCGGGCGCGCGCGTATCCGCTCCAGATTCTCACCTGGCACGAGATCGTGAACGACGTCGTCGCCGGCGTTCCAGTCGCGGTGACGTTCTGCCCGCTATGCAACACGGCGATCGCGTTCGACCGCCGCGTCAAAGGGCGAACGTTGAGCTTCGGCACGACCGGCAACCTGCGCAACTCCGATCTCGTGATGTACGACCGCCAGACGGAGTCGTGGTGGCAGCAGTTCGGCGGCGAGGGCGTCGTCGGCCGCTACGCCGGAACGAGTCTGCGGGTGTTGCCGGCGCGGATCGTCGCCTGGCGCAGCTTCCGCGCGCAGCACCCCGACGGCCTCGTCCTCTCGCGCCAGACCGGCTACTCCCGCCCCTACGGCGAGAACCCCTACGCCGGCTACGACGACGTCTCCAGCCCGCCGTTCTTCCCGACCCGCAACGCCGGCGACAAACGGCTGCCGCCGAAGGAGCGCGTCGTGTTCATCG
>JBIOYF010000199.1:0-3132 GCA_044870035.1 Dehalococcoidia bacterium | reverse complement strand
GGGGCGGCGTCCTGCGTTGTGCGTCAGCCGCTCTCGCGCTTGCGTAGAGTGCTACAATGCCAGCCGGACTCCGCCTCGAGGACCGTCATGTCCAAGCTCATCATCTACACGGTGCCAACCTGCTCGACGTGCGCGCGCGCCGTCGAAGACCTGACCGCCGAAGGCATAGAGTTTGAAGAGCGCGACATCCGCAAGAACGACCAATGGTACGAAGAAGCGTCGCGCCTGAGTATCAGCGTCCCCATTCTGCTTCGGGACGGCCGCATCGAAATCGGTTGGAAGGGCGACATGGGCTGCCCCTTCCAGTGATGCGCTCAACGAGGAGCCGGGACCGGACCGCCGGAGCTGGACGCGGAGAGCGGGCGAAGTGCTCCAGATCTACGACACCCTAACGCGAAGCAGAGAGCCGTTCGCTCCCCTGAGGCCTGGCGAAGTCACGGTCTACTCCTGCGGGCCTACCGTCTACCGCCACGTCCACATCGGCAACCTGCGCACGTATCTGCTGGCCGACTGGCTCCGGCGCACGCTGGAAGCCGACGGCATGCGCGTAAGACACGTCAAGAACATCACCGACGTGGGCCACATGCGTCAGGAGCTGCTCGAGCGGGGGGAGGACAAGGTGCTTGCGGCTGCGCTGGCGGCGGGCAAGACGCCGTACGAGATCGCGAACGAGTATACGCAGTCGTTCCTGCGCGACGAGGCTTCGCTCCACATCTTCCCGGCCCACGTCTTCCCGAAGGCGACCGAGCACATCCCGCAGATGATCGCCATGATCGAATCGCTCCTCGAACGCGGGCTGGCGTACCAGGTAGAAGGCAACATCTACTACAGCGTTGAGCGCTTTCCCGCCTACGGGCAGCTCTCCGGCAACACCGGGGATTCGCTGCTCGAGGGCGTGCGCGCGGAAGCCGACCCCGGCAAGCGCGATCCGCGCGACTTCGCGCTCTGGAAGTCGGCGGAAGCGGGCCGCGTGATGAAGTGGCCCAGCCCCTGGGGTGAAGGCTTCCCCGGCTGGCACATCGAGTGCTCCGCGATGTCGACCTACCACCTGGGTCAGGAGTTCGACATCCACACCGGCGGCGTCGACAACGTCTTCCCGCATCACGAAGACGAGCGCGCCCAGAGCGAAGGTGCGCTCGGCAAGCAGGTCGTCCGTTACTGGGTGCACGGCCAGCACCTGCTCGTCGATGGGCTGAAGATGGCCAAGTCGACCGGCAACGTCTACACCCTGCGCGACCTGCAGGCGCGCGGCTTCGAGCCGATGGCCTTTCGCTACCTCTGTGCTACCGCGCACTACCGGCACCGGCTCAATTTCACATTCGCCGCGCTTCGCGCGGCTGCCATAGGGCTGAACCGTCTCCGGCAGGAGGCGTTCCTCGTCGCGCAGTCTGCCAGCCAGAACGGCGGCACCGGCGACCGCTGGGAGCGCGCCTTCCGGCAGGCGCTCCATGCCGATCTCCACCTCCCCCGCGCCCTCGCCGTCGTCTGGCAGATGGTGCGCTCGGATACGCCGCCCGGCGTCAAGGCGCGCCTGCTCCAGCGCTTCGACCGCGTGCTCGGCTTCGACCTGTTCGCCTCTATGGCCGCGTTGCCGGACGCCGTCCGCGTGCTCGTCAGCGAACGCGAGGAGCTGCGCGCCCGGCGCGCCTACGACGAAGCAGACCGCCTGCGAGAGCGCATCGGCGCGGCGGGCTTCCACGTACGCGATACCCGGGCTGGCCCCGCCGTCGTGCCGCTCTTAGAGGCGCCTCCGGTCCGGCTCGAGGGCGTCCATTCCTCACGCGACCTGCCGTCGTTGTTGGAGCAGCCGGACGAGCTCGACTTCACCGTCGTCCTCGTCGGGCGCGACGATGTCGACTCCCTACGCCGTTGCGCCGGCGCGGTCCTGCGCCATGCCGGCGATCGGCGGGCCGAGCTGATCGTCGTCGACAACGGCTCCACCGACGGCACGGCCGACTGGCTCGACGAGCTGGCGCGCCGGGACGCACGCGTACGCGCAGTGCGGAGCGACCACAACATCGGAATGGGCGCGGCGCGCAACTGCGGGCTACGCTCCGCGCGCGGGAAGTACGTCGTGCTCGTCGATTCGAGCGTAGAGTTCACCGGCGACGTGTTGTCGTCGCTGGTCGGCGTCCTCGACGAACCGTCGACGGGCATCGCGGGTGCGTTCGGCGTGCGCAGCGACAACCTGCGCGACTTCGAGGACGCCGCGCCGCCGGAGGTCGACGCCGTCGAGGGCTACCTGATGGCGGTCCGGCGCGACCGCGTGCGTGACGTCGGGCTGATGGACGAAAAGTTTCGCTTCTATCGCCACCTCGATCTCGATTACAGCTTCGCCTTCCGCAACAGGGGCTACCGTAATCGCATCGTCCCCGGCCTGCCGCTCCGGCGCCATCCGCACACGGACTGGGAGCGTACGCCGCCGGACGAGCGCGACCGCCTCAGCAAGCGCAACTTCTACCGCTTCCTCCACAAGTACGGTGACCGGGCCGACCTGCTCCTCTCCAACGCCGGCCCGATGTAGGGGCGGGTCTTGACCGCCCTGAGCTTGCAACGGCGGCCCGATGTAGGGGCGGGTCTTAGACCCGCCCTGGGGCCTTTCCCCTTGTCATCCTGAGCCGAGCCGGGCGGGGAAAGAGAAGGGCGGCAGCGGGGTGCAGGGCGAAGGATCTTTCGAATCTTTCTCAAGGAACAGGCTTGACAAGCCCTTCGCGACGATGTATAGTCCTCATAGACATACGAGCGACAGGTATCAGAAGGATAGGTAATGGCTGAGCTCATCGAACGTGACCTGACGGACAAAGACTACTGGCGCATGCTGGCCAGTCGAGGGACGGGGCGCTTCCTCGTGCTGGCGGCGCTCTATGAGCGGCCTCGCCACGGCTACGAGCTGGCCCGCGCCGTGACCGAAGCCTGCGACGGCTGCTGCGAGCCGACCGACGCGATGATCTACCCCACCATCCGCGAGCTGACGGCGGGCGGCTACATCGTCTGCCGGTCGGAGATGCAGGGCGCCCGCGAACGCAAGGTCTGTGAGCTGACCGACCGCGGCCGTCAGGCATTTCGCGCCGCCGCCGCAGTCTGGAGCGCCGTCCTGCCCGGCTTGCAGGACGCAGTTGACGCAGGACTTGC
>JBIOYF010000198.1:0-5541 GCA_044870035.1 Dehalococcoidia bacterium | reverse complement strand
CGGCGAGGTCCGCGGCGGAGAACGGCTGCTTCGATACGAGGATGTTCGCCACCATGACGCCGGGGAACTCTCCGGCGTTCCGTACGAGCACGATGTGCGAACGCGGATCAGCGACGCCGGAGCGGCGAAGTGACTCCACGGCGAGCGCCGTTAGCCGGTAGGCCTCGATCGGCTTGGGCGGGAAGTACCAGCGCGTCACGCTGAGGACGCCGTGATCGGTCAGGTGGCTGATGAACGTCTTCCAGGCGTCGACGGTGTAGAGGCCGTTCTCGGACAGCGCGAACGCCCCGGCGCCCGTCGCGGCCCAGGTGTCGGTGAATGGGATCTGCAGGATGTCGTACTTCTCATGCGATCGTTCGATGTAGGCGCGGCCTTCGTCGTGGACGAAGCGAACGCCAGGCTGCTGATCGAGGTGGCCGGTGAAGTCGCCGTAGCGGTTGTTCACGGCGTCGAGGATGGCGCCGTTCATCTCGACGGCGGTGATTGAAGGATGGCCCACGCTCAGGCTGAGCAGCACCTCGCCGCCGCCGCCGGTGCCGATGAGCAGCACGCGCGAGTGCGGCCGGATATGGTGCGCCAGCGACACGATGTCGTCCTGCAGGAACGCAACGCTTTGGGGGTCGCCGTCGTAGCTCGTCAGCGTCGTGCCGGCGGTGGCGTCGATCGTCATGCCGAGACGGCGCAGGACCGGCCGTCCTCCGCCCTGCCGGGAGGCGAGCGCTTCAGAGACGGCGTCCGGGTCGCCGCCGATCCGAATGCGTGAGAAGGCGTTCCACGTTTCGTAGAGCGGCTTCTCCTCATCGGCGCCCTTCACGTGGACGATGCGCAGAAACGCGTTCTCGTCGCGGGCGGCGGCCGCATTGCCGCCTGCCAGCCCGGCGAGCAGCAGCACCGCGATCGCAGCGCCGGCGCCCAGCGCCGGCCGGCGTTGGGCGTTCGCGGCGTAGCAGAGCGAACCGACGGCGGCCAGCGCGGCCACTGCCAGCACCGCGGACGGCCCGTCCTGCGCTGCGTCCAGCAGCACAACGAGGCCCGTCGCGCCGAGGGCGGCGCCGGCCAGATCGGCGGCGTAGAGGCGGCTTACCTGCGCCGCGAAGCGCGTCAGGGTGAGGCTGACCGCGATGCCACTGAAGATGAAGGGGACCGAGATGATCAGGTACGTCAGCGCCGACAGTCCAACGCCTTCGACCGACCAGGCCGGCTGAAACTCGATATGGAGGTGGAGGACGAAGCTGGCGACCATCGTGAGGCTGAAGAGCAGCGTCGAGAGCGCCAGCTGATCTTGAAGCCGCCGTTGGGCGAAGGACCTAGGTAGGAGATGGACGATCAGCGCCCCCACAGTCATGCCGAACAGGGCGACCGAGACCGCCACGAAGGCGAAGTGGTACCACATGGTGACGCTGAAGATGCGCGTGAGCAGCACCTCATACATGAGGGTGCTCAGCGTGGTGAAGAAGAGGCCGGCGAACGTGGGTAGCCCAGCGCGAGGTGCGTCGCTGCGGTCCAAGAGCGCTCCTTGCCTGGAAGCCAGCCGATGTGTGGATGATAGAGGATAGACGCGGGAAGCGGGAGGCGGGATGCGGGAGGCGAGACGCGGGATGGAGCAATAGGAAGCAACTCGCGAGGGGCTAGGGCCTTCGCTTCGCTCAGGGTGACATGCGCTGAGCTTCCAGATTTGCCCTAGAGGGTCGGGGCGGGTAACCTCGGTCTTGGCAACTGAACGTGCTATGCTGATTCAGTCGGCGGCAGGGACGCGGCCGGCCCTTTAGCCGGGAGAAGGAGTCGGGAAGCGACTATGGAACGCACCCTCACAGAAGTGAAGATCCGCCGTCAGAAGCTCGCTTCGGCGACGGGAGGCGAGCCGGTGGTCTACTGTGAGGCGCTCTTGACAGCGACGAGCTGTGCCCCTGAGTTCATCGACATTACGGAAGTCGTAGCGGGCATCGTGGCCGACTCGGGCGCCTGGTCCGGCCAGGTCACCGTCTTCTCCGGCCACACCACGGCCGCGATCAAAGTCAACGAGCACGAGCCGCTTCTCCTCGGCGACATGGCCCGGATCCTCGCTGAAATCGCTCCCGCCCACGCGGAATATGACCACAACGACTTCACGCGCCGCACCGTCAACCTGGACGAAGACGAGTGCGCGAACGGGCATGCCCACTGCCAGCATCTGTTCCTGAGCACGAGCGAGACGATCCCGATCATCGACGGCCAGCTTGCGCTCGGCACGTGGCAGCGCGTCTTCCTGGTCGAGCTGGACCGCCCGCGCGACCGCAAGGTGCTGGTGAACGTGGTGGGGGTGAAGAAGTAGCGCCTGACGAGAACCTAGAACCAAGAACCTACGAACCAGGCCTCCCATTAGGGAGGCCCTTCTCGTTGCATAGGTGGCTTAGGTCTTAGCCTGAGAGCTCCCGTCTCGCGAACAGTCCGCCAGCCAGAAGCAAGACTCCCGCTACAGCAACGGCTGCCGGCAATGTTCGGTCCGAGCCGTCGCCGGAAGTCCGGCCCGTACCGGGGAGCGTGATGTCGGGGACGGGGGTAAAGGGCGGCACGTCGATGGTAGGAAGGTATCCGACCCGCCAGGCTACTTGCTGAATGATCAATCCGCCCGCTTTGACGGTGACCGTTCGGCCCGGTGCACCGCAGCCCGCCCGGAGAGCATTGGGCAGCACGTACACGACATGGAAGTTCTCAGGATTCAGCGGTCCAAGGACAGGATGCGACTCGCCGCATTGCATTGAGCCGACGTAGGGTATTGGCGTGGAACCGTTCGGGGCGAGGAGATAGAAGTACATCGATTGAGGGCCCAGGAACAAGTCGAGCGTCGCAAACATCAGCGGTGAGAACGTCGCCGATGCGACCGCTACGCCGTTTACGGTCAATGAGAACTGCTCACCTGGCGCCGGACAGCCAGGACGGTCGCTCTCTCCCAGGACATACATGGAGTAGCGAGTGACGAAGGACGCAAGCACGACTTCGGGTGCGCCGCAGTCGTTCCCCTCAAATAAGGCGTCGACCGTTGTTCCCGAAGGCGCGGCGAGGCCATTCACGAACACGTTGCCGCCGAAGTTCTGTGCGTTACTGCCTACGTGATGCACGAGAAAGACGAGCCCAGACGTCGATCCGGGCTTGATCTCGATCGTGCGCGAATTGCCCCCCGTTACAAGCCAACCGTATGGGACGTCTAGGAGGAAGCACGGCTCGCTGGCGCGCACGATGGCGATGAGCTCACCATCCGCGTCCGTCTGGCCCAACCCGAGCAAGACGTCGCTGCACGCCTGGTAAACCTGCCACCCCTCAAGGCCTGGCTCGCCCGGGTCCTGTTTGCCATTGGCATTGAGATCGTTGACGACGTAGACCACCAGCGCTGCCTGACCGGGGCCAGGGAACTCCGTCGGTACTGCTTCCTGGGCGTGTGCGACAAGCGCGCCGAGAGCAATCAGCGAGACGAACAGTGAGGCCGGAATTCGGACCGTCGCTATACCTCCGCCAGAGATGAGACCAAGATACGCCATACGCGTGGCGCTGTCTACGCGCGGTGTTCCCCGCCGCGCGGGATCAGGTGCACGGCCGTCGCTTTGAACGACGCGACGACGGGCGACCCGACCGCGAGCCCGAGCTCCTCCAGGGAGCGACGCGTGATGCTCGCGACGAGGCGGAAACCGCAATCGACCTCGACGCGCACTGCTCCGCCTGCCGCGACGATCCGCTCAACGTTGCCCTGCAGGTGATTGCGCGCGCTGCTGGGCACATCGCGGCCGCTGGCCGAGAGCGTGACGTCCTCGGGGCGCAGACACACCAACGCCGCCGGCGCCTCGAAGCCGTCCGCCACCACCTCGATCTGGGCGCGGCCGATCTCCAGCGCGACGAGCCCGTCGTTAATGTCGAGCACGTCGGCGAACACCATCGTCTCGACGCCCACGTACGCGGCGACGGTCTCATCAGCCGGGCTGCTGAACACCTCCGTCGTGCCTCCGACCTGGAGTATCCGCCCGCCAGCCAGCACGGCGACCCGGTCGGCCAGCCGTCCGGCTTCGTCGCGGTCGTGCGTGACGAACACCGTTGTGAGCGACGTCTCCTGCAGGACCGAAGCCAGCTCGTCGATGAGCGACTCACGCGTCGGCTGATCGAGTGCGCTGAACGGCTCGTCCAGCAGCAGCACCTCGGGTTGCAGCGCGAACGCGCGTGCCAGCGAGACGCGCTGCGCTTCGCCACCCGAGAGGCTGCGCGCCGAACGCTTCGCCAGCGCGGCGACGCCGAAGCGCGCCAGCCAGTGCTGCACGCGGTCGTGCCGCTCCGTTCGCGCGACGCCGCGCAGGGACAGGCCGAGCGCGACGTTCGACTCGACGGAGCGGTTGAGCAGCAGCGGCTCCTGAAACACGGCGGCCATGCGCCGTCGCAGCTCCAGCTCGCGGCCGAGCGCCGGTTCGCCTTCGAACAGCACCTCGCCCTCGCCCGGACGCTCCAGCAGCCCAAGCACGCCCATCAGCGTGCTCTTGCCGGCGCCGTTCGGCCCGAGCACCGCGAGCACTTCGCCGTCGAGCAGATCGAGCGAGTCGGCGCGCAAGATCTCGATGTCGCCGCGCCGTACGGAAACGTCGCGGACAGAGACCTTCGCCGTCACGTCGACCGCCCTCGCTGCTGCACCGTGGTGAGCACGCCGTTCACGATAAAGATGAACGTCAGCAGGATCAGCGCCAGCGCGATGGCGATGTTGAAGTTGCCCTTTGACACCTCGTTGAGGATCGACGTGGTGAAGACTCGTGTTTCGCCTGAGAGGTTGCCTCCCACCATCATCGACGCGCCCACCTCGGAGACCGCATGGCCGAAGCCGGCCATCACGGCGGCGAGGAGCAGCAGCCGCGTCTCCTGCATGACCAGCCAGAGCATCTGCAATCGATTCGCGCCGAGCGCATAGAGCTGCGGGCGCAGTCGCGGCGGCAGCGAGCCGAGCGCGGCGACGGTGAAGCCCGTGACGAACGGCGTGGCGAGGACCGTCTGCGCGATCACCATCGCCGCCGGCGTGTAGATCAGGTTAAGGTCGCCGAGCGGGCCGCTGCGCCAGAGCATGATCGCGACGAACAGCCCGACGACGACGGGCGGGAGGCCCATGCCCGTGTTGACGAAGGCTATCGCGATGTTGCGGCCGGGAAAGCGCTGAAACGCCAGCGTCGCGCCGATCGCGAGGCCGAGCAGCATCGCCAGCACGGTCGCCGTGCCGGAGATGAGCAGCGAGCGTATCGTGATGGCCCAGACGTCGTTCTTGCCGTGCGCGAGGATGCTGAACGCCTGTTTGATACCGTCCCAGATGAGGTCCATGGCGAGTCTCCTACGTTTGGTGGTGACTGTCAGCGTAGCAGCAGCTGAGGACAGAGCTAAAGCTCTGTCCCTACGGGTCCTCGCTCGCGGCAGCGGTCAGCGGAGGACCAAGCATCTCTCTGCAAACCACAGCGGGCTCTCTACTCCAACCCGACGTCCGCCTCCGACTTGCCGGCGTCCGGTACGAAGAGCGCCTGGCCGTACGTGTCGACGCCGAACTCA
>JBIOYF010000197.1:0-2540 GCA_044870035.1 Dehalococcoidia bacterium | reverse complement strand
AGTCGAACGGTGACGGCTGGCGCTTCGATGGGCGCTTTTCATCCGTCCCTTACGGTCCGCGCGCCGACCTAGTGCTGTTCGAGGCGGGCCGGGGTCTTGTGATCCTGCCGGCGGACGCTCCGGGCATGGGGTGGACGGACCTCAATGTTATGGACCGCACGGTTCCGCAGTACGAGCTATCGATGAGCGCGGCGCGCGTGAGAGAGAGCGATTCGTTGTACGGCAATGCGGACGCCCGCCACGCAATCGAAGCCGTGCGCGTCGAGTGGACGGCCGCGCTCGCCGCTGAGACGCTCGGCGCGGCGGAGCGCATGCTGGAGATGAGCGTTGCGTATGCCAAGGAGCGCGTGCAGTTCGGCCGGCCGATCGGCGCGAACCAGGCGGTCAAGGTGCGCCTCGCCGATATGGGAGCCGCCATTGAGCGCATGCGCGCCGCCGTCTACCACGCCGCCGTGAAGATCGACGCGGACGCGGAGGACCGCGACGTCGCGGTCGCGATGGCGAAGGTCGCGACGGCGGGGCAGGGGGCGTGGCTGGGCAGCCAGGCCATCCACGTGCACGGAGGTGTCGGCTATACTTGGGAGCACGACCTGCACCTCTACTTCAAGCGCATCAAGAGCAACGAGCTGCTTTTGGGAGACGATAGCCTGCACCTCGCACGGATCGCGGACGCCGTGCTGTAGTCCCGCGCCATGACAACCAACTCGAACGCCAGCGCCGCGCTCGCGCCATACCGCGTGCTCGACCTCAGCGGCGAGATCGGCCAGTTCGCCGGGCGCTGCTTCGCCGAGCTGGGCGCCGATGTGATCAAAATCGAGCCGCCGGACGGCGATCCGGTGCGCCGGATCGGCCCGTTCGTCCACGACGAGCCCAAACCGGACCGCAGCCTCTTGTGGTTCACGCTCAACGCCAGCAAGCGAGGCGTTACGCTTGACATCGAACAGCCGGACGGCAAAGCGCTGCTGCGCAAGCTGATCGCGCAGGCCGATCTCGTGATCGAGTCGTACCGGCCCGGCTATCTGCGATCGATCGGAATCGATCACGAAGCGCTGCGCCGGGAGCACGCGAAGCTCGTCTGGGTCTCCGTTACGGGCTTCGGGCAGGACGGGCCGTACGCGGACTACAAGTGGTCAGATCTCGTCGGTCAGGCGTTAGGCGGGCTGCTCTACCTCTGGGGCGAGCGGGACAAGCCGCCGTCGCGGCCGCGCGCCGCGCAGGGCTATTACCACGCCTCGATGGGCGCGGCGCTGAGCGGCATGGTCGCGCTCTACCACGCGCGTCGCACCGGCCGAGGCCAGCACGTCGACGTGTCGATGCAGGAGGTGCTGACGTTCGCGCTCGCCGGGCCGGGCGGCATCAGCGGCTACTGGTCGCTCGAAGGGATGAACATCACACGCAGCGGACCGGGCATCAACCTCGGGCATCTCATCTCGCGCACGATCTACGCCTGTAAAGAAGGCTACGTCGCCGTGAGCACGCTGTTCGGGCCGCACTTCCCGCGCTTGCTCGAGCTGATGAAGCAGGACAACGCGGCGGGCTTCCTCGCCGAAGACCCGAAGTGGCTGAACGCGACTCGATTCGCCCCGCTGCCCACGCAGTGGCGCTGCGAGCAGGCCGACGCCGACGCGGCCGAGGACCTGTTCTCGCAGTGGCTGCTGCGCTACACGCGCGAGGAGATCATGCAGTTCGCGTCCGAGCATCAGCTGATGATCTATCCAGTGCTGAACGTGCCCGACAATCTGACGAGCAAGCAGCTCGAGGCACGCGGGTACTGGCGCAAGGTGCAGCACGAAGATATCGCAACGACGGTGACATACCCGGGCCCGCCGGTGCGTATGTCGGGCACACCGTGGGCGTTGAAGTGTCGCGCGCCGCGGCTGGGCGAGCACAACGCGGAAGTGTACGGAGAGCTGGGGGTGTTGGGCGGTGATCTGCCCAGGCTGCGTGAGGAGGGAGTCATTTAGCAATGGCACGAAAGGTCCTTCGCCCTCCTCCCCGCTGCCGCTCTTCTCTTTCCCCTCCCCGCTCGGCTCAGGATGACAACAGGCCATGACTGACCGCGCGCTCTCTAACGTCAACGTGCTCGACATGAGCTGGGTCGCCGCGGGGCCGCTCTGCGGTGTCCTCTTCGCCTACTTCGGCGCGGAGGTCGTCCGCGTAGAGTCCGCCGTGCGCATCGACGTCGCGCGCACGTCGCCGCCGCTGCTCAAGGGCCGGGCCGGCATCAACAACAGCGGCTGGTACGGCGCGATGAACCTCGGTAAGTACGACATTGCGCTCGATCTGAACAACACGGCCGGCCGCGAGATCGTCGACAAGCTGATCGACTGGGCGGATGTCGTCATCGAGAGCTTTACGCCGGGCACGATGGCGCAGTGGGGGCTTGATTACGAATCGTTGCGCGCGCGCAAGCCGGGCATCATCATGCTCAGCCTCACGCTGCAGGGACAGACGGGTCCTTACGCGTCGATGGGCGGCTACGGGCTGCAGGTGCAGGGCATGAGCGGCATGGCGAGCCTGATCGGCTGGCCGGACGGCCC
>JBIOYF010000196.1:0-8198 GCA_044870035.1 Dehalococcoidia bacterium | reverse complement strand
GAAGACGAGCGGCCAGCCCGGGTTCGGGCTACCTACCTCCCACGCGCGCGGCGTCGTGCGCGTTCAGCTCGAACGCGGCCATCTCCGCCTCGTCCTCCGACATCCCCTCGGCCAGCATCCGTTGCTGCGCCTCCATCACGCGCTTGTAGTCGTTCGGCAGCACCTTCACGAACTTGGGCCGCAGCTCTTCCCAGCGGGCCAGGATCCACTCCGCCCGCGCGCTCTTCGTGTACTCGGCGTGACGGCGGACCATCGCGTGGACGAGCTTGATCTCGTCTTCGTCATCGAGCGGGTACTGCTCCACCATCTCCTTGTTGCAGTTCTGCGGAAACACGCCGTGCTCATCGAGCACGTAGGCGACGCCGCCCGACATGCCCGCCGCGAAGTTGCGGCCCGTCGGCCCGATCACGACCACGCGGCCGCCCGTCATGTACTCGCAGCCGTGGTCGCCCACCGCCTCGACGACGGCGTGGACGCCGCTGTTGCGCACACAGAAGCGCTCGCCGGCAGCACCGCGGACGTAGGCTTCGCCGGCCGTCGCGCCGTAAAACGCCACGTTGCCGACGATGATGTTCTCTTCGGGCACGAACGTCGACTCTGCCGGCGGGCAGACGATGATCTTGCCACCGGAGAGCCCCTTCCCGATGTAGTCGTTCGAGTCGCCCTCCAGGGTCAGCGTGATCCCCTTCGGTATGAAGGCGCCGAAGCTCTGGCCGGCGGAGCCCTGGAAGTGCAGCTTGATCGTGTCTTCGGGCAGGCCGTCCGCTCCGTAGCGGCGGCTTACCTCGCTACCCAGAATAGTTCCCACCACGCGGTTTACGTTGCGGATCGGGAGCGTTGCCTCGACAGGCTCGCCGCGTTCGAGGGCGGGCTTGCACAGGTCGAGCAGCGTCGTGTTGTCGAGCGCCCTGTCCAGCCCGTGGTCCTGCCCGATCTGGCAGTAGCGTCCGACGCTCGCGGGCACGTCCGGCTGGAAGAGAATGTTCGACAGGTCGACGCCGCGCGCCTTCCAGTGCTTCACCGCATGCGTCATCTCGATCTTGTCCGTGCGCCCGACCATCTCGTTGAGCGTGCGGAAGCCGAGCTCCGCCATCAGCTCGCGCACTTCCTGCGCGATGAAGTACATGTAGTTCACGACATGTCCCGGGTCGCCCGTAAATTTTTCGCGTAGCTTCGGGTTCTGCGTTGCGACGCCTACCGGGCAGGTATCCAGGTGACAGACGCGCATCATGATGCAGCCCAGCACCACAAGCGGCGCTGTTGCGAAGCCGAACTCCTCCGCCCCCAGCAGCGCGGCGATGACGACGTCACGGCCCGTCTTGAGCTGGCCGTCCGTCTCGACGGCGATGCGGCTGCGCAGGTTGTTCAGCACCAGCACCTGTTGCGTCTCCGCCAGGCCGAGCTCCCAGGGCACGCCGGCGTGCTTGATGCTCGTCAGCGGCGAGGCGCCGGTGCCGCCATCGTGGCCGCTGATCAGCACCACATCGGCGTGCGCCTTCGCCACGCCAGCCGCGATCGTGCCGACGCCGACTTCGGCGACGAGCTTGACGCTGATCCGGGCGTGGTGGTTCGCGTTCTTCAGGTCGTGGATCAGTTCGGCCAGGTCTTCGATCGAGTAGATGTCGTGGTGCGGCGGCGGCGAAATCAAGCCGACACCGGGCGTCGCGTAGCGCACCTTCGCGATCCAGGGGTAGACCTTCGTGCCGGGCAGCTGGCCGCCTTCGCCGGGCTTGGCGCCCTGCGCGATCTTGATCTGTAGCTCCTGCGCGTTCACCAGATAGGTGCTGGTGACGCCGAAGCGGCCCGAAGCGACCTGCTTGATGGCGCTGTTGCGCGAGTCGCCGTTCTCGTCAAGGACGTAGCGCAGCGGGTCCTCGCCGCCCTCGCCGGTGTTGCTCTTGCCGCCGATGCGGTTCATCGCGATCGCCAGCGACTCGTGCGCTTCCTTGCTGATCGAGCCGTAGGACATCGCGCCGGTCTTGAAGCGCCGGACGAGATGCTCCACCGGCTCCACTTCGTCGAGCGGTACCGGCTTGTCCGACGGCTTCAGCTCCATCAGCCCGCGCAGCGTTGCGACGTTGCGCGAACGCTCGTTGACGAGCGAACTGTATTCCTTGAAGACGTCGTAGCTGTTCGTGCGGCAGGCGAGCTGCAGCTTGTGCACGCTCTGCGGATTGAACAGATGGTACTCGCCGTCGGCACGCCACTGGTACTGGCCGCCCGGGTCGAGCTGCCGGCCGTTTACAGAGCGCTCCGGGAACGCGTGATGGTGCCGCAGCTTCACCTCGTCCGCGATCACATCGATGCCGACGCCGCCGACGCGGGACGCCGTCCACGTGAAGTGCTTGTTGACGAACTCTTCATTTAGCCCGATCGCCTCGAAGATCTGCGCGCCCCGGTAGCTCTGGATCGTCGAGATGCCCATCTTTGAGATGACCTTAGTTACGCCCTTGTTGATCGCTTTGATGTAGTAGCTGACGGCGTCGTCGTGCGTTTCGTTGGGCAGCATGCCCTGCCGGAGCATGTCGTCTAGCGATTCAAACGCCAGGTACGGGTTGACCGCGGCCGCACCGTAGCCGAGCAGCAGCGCGTAATGGTGCACCTCGCGCGGCTCGCCGGTCTCGATGATCAGGCCGGTACGCGTGCGGGTGCCTTCTCGGATCAGGTGGTGGTGCACGCCCGCGACGGCCAGCAGCGCCGGGATCGCCGCGTGCTCGCGGTCGAACGCGCGGTCGGACAGGATGATCAGGTTATTGCCATCCTCGATCGCTTTGCTCGCCTGCGCCTCGAGCTCAGCCATTGCCCGCTCAAGGCCCGGGCCGCCGTCCTTCACCGTATAGACCATCGGCAGCACGACTGACTTGAAGCCTCGGCTGGCGGCGCTGCCATCGAGCTGGCGCAGCTTTGCGAGCTCCTCGTTCTTCAAGATCGGTGACTTCACCTTGATCATCCGGGCCGACTCGGGCCCAGGGTGCAGCAGGTTGCGCTCCGGCCCGATCGTCGTGTCGACCGACATGATAAGCTCTTCCCGGATCGCGTCGACCGGCGGGTTCGTCACCTGCGCGAAGAGCTGCTGGAAGTAGTTGTAGAGCAGCTGCGGGCGGTCCGAGAGCACGGCCAGCGGCGTGTCGTTTCCCATGGAGCCGACGGGCTCGTTGCCATCCTTGGCCATCGGGCTCATCAGGATCTTGAGGTCCTCGTTCGTGTAGCCGAACGCTTGCTGGCGCAGCCGCACTGTCGTGTGGTCGGGCTCGTGCTCCAGCGGCGCGTCCGGCAGGTCCTGCAGCGCGACGAGGTTGTCGCGGATCCAGCCGCCGTAGTCGTGCTCGGACGCGATCTGGTGCTTCAGCTCGCCGTCGTCGATGATCCGACCCTGCTCGAGATCGACCAGGAACATCCGGCCCGGCTGCAGCCGTCCCTTCAGCAGCACGCGCTCCGGCGGGATGTCCAGCACCCCCACCTCGGACGCCATCACGACCAGGTCATCCTTCGTCACGTAGTAGCGGGAAGGCCGCAGCCCGTTCCGGTCCAGCACTGCGCCGATGCGCAGCCCGTCCGTAAATGCGATAGACGCTGGGCCGTCCCACGGCTCCAGCAGGCATGCGTGGTACTCGTAGAAGGCGCGCTTCTCCGCGTCCATCGTCTCGTGGCCGCTCCAGGGCTCCGGGATCATCATCATCATCGCGTGCGGGAGCGAACGGCCGCCCAGCGTGAGCATCTCGAGCGCGTTGTCGAACATCGCGGAATCGCTGCCGTCTTCGTCGATCACGGGCAGCGCCTTCCGCATGTCTTCGCCGAACAGCTCCGACTCGAACAGGCTCTCGCGCGCGTGCATCCAATTGATGTTGCCGCGCAGCGTGTTGATCTCGCCGTTGTGCGAGAGGTAGCGGTAGGGGTGCGCGCGCGCCCAGTTCGGGAACGTGTTCGTGCTGAACCGCGAGTGCACCATCGCCAGTGCCGACTCCACCGCGGCGTCCTCGATGTCCGGGTAGAACGTCGTTACCTGGTCCGACTTGAGCATGCCCTTGTAGACGATCGTCTTGTAGGAGAGGCTCGGGATGTAGAAGTGCTCGCGCTCGGCGATATTCGACGCCTTCACCGCGTGCTCGACGCGCTGGCGGATGACGAACAGCTTCCGCTCGAACGCCATCGCGTCCTGCATGTCCGGGCCCCGCTCGATGAAGATCTGGCGCACCACGGGCTCGCCGGCCTTCGCCGTCGGACCGATCAAGTGGTCGTCCGTTGGCACGGTGCGCCAGCCCAGCACGCGCTGCCCCTCCTCGCGCGCGGTCTGCTCGAAGAGCGCTTCGCACTTCCTGCGACTGCCCTTGTTCCGGGGCAGGAACACCATCCCGACACCGTACGCCTCGGCGGCGGGCAGCTTGATCTTCAGCTTGTCGCACTCCTGTGCCAGGAACTGGTGCGGCACCTGCATCAGAATGCCCGCGCCGTCGCCGGTGTTCTCCTCGCAGCCGCAGGCGCCCCGGTGTTGCAGGTTCAACAGCACCTCGATCGCCTGCTTCACGATCTGGTGCGACTTTCTGCCCTTCAGATCGACGACGAAGCCCACCCCACAGGCGTCGTGCTCGTGCCTCGGGTCGTAGAGTCCTTGCTTTCCTGGTTGCAGGGTGCGCTTCATCTATGCCTCGTGTTGGCTATTGTACTGTATTTCACAAACCACTGCCGGATTGTAGTAACAGGACGAGGGCGTCACGCCCTCAGGTTACATGTCCCCGAATCTAGGAGATGCTGCGAATAGTACGACAACTCCGCAGATTTATCAACCCCTCTCGCGCGCCGTGCCGCTTCAACGCTAGCAGCCAGCGGCAGTTGGTCATGGCGCCCTTGACCCATGCTCCCTGACCCCCTTGGGCGAGCCAGGGAGGGGAGGAGCCTTACCAGATGCCCAGCTGCATCTTCACGTCGTCGCTCGCCATCGTCCGCGGGTCCCAGGGCGGCGTGAGTGTCATCTCCGTGACCACGTCCTTGACGCCCGGCAGATCGAGCAGTACGTCCTGGATCTGGCCGTCGATCACCGGGCCCAGGGGGCAGGCGGGGCTGGTGAGCGTGTAGGTGACCTTCACCGCTCCGTCCTTGACGTCTACGTCGTACACCAACCCGAGCTCCATGATGCTCATGCGCAGCTCCGGGTCGAAGACGTTCTGGAGCGCCTCGCGCACGAGCTCTTCGTTGACGACGTTCATGCCCTACTCCTCCCTTCGCGTTTGGTCCCGCAACACGCCGAACTGCCTCAGCAGGGCGTGGCCGTTCAGGTCCCAGCCGATGCCGAAGACCTTGGGCGGAAAGACGCGGTCGTCGTCCGGGTTCCAGTAGTTGCGCAGCATCTTCGGCACGTTCCACTCCCAGTTTACCGGGACCCCGAAAAACGATTGCTGCTGCTGCTGTTGGTCATTCATGCTGTCCTCCTATTCTTCGTGCCGGACGACGTGTCCGCCTTCCCGCCGTTGCTTCAGGCCGTCCTCAAGCGTGTGCCACGCCAGCGTCGCGCACTTCACGCGCACGGGAAACTTCGCGACGCCCTGGAGCGCCTCAAGGTCGCCCAGCTCCTCCGGCGGCTCGGTCTCGCCATCGGTCAGCATCTTCGTGAACGACTCGATCAGCCGCTCCACCTCCTCGACCGGCTTGCCGATCACCGCGTCCGTCAGCATCGATCCCGAAGCCTGGCTGATCGAGCAGCCGCGGCCGCGCACGCTCAGGTCCTTGATCGTCCCGTCGTCGAAATCGAGGCGCAGCTCGACCTCGTCGCCGCAGAGCGGGTTGTACCCCTCTGCGATCACATCCGCCCCCTCGATCGGCTCGTGGTGCCGCGGGTTGCGGTAGTGGTCGAGGATCAGCTCTCGATAGAGCTGGTCGAACTCAGGCTCGGGTAGCGGCTGGCGCACGGAACAACCTCGCTGCAGCTTCGATACCCTCGACGAGAGTATCCAGCTCCTCGATTGTATTGTAGATATAGAAGCTCGCGCGCGCCGTCGCAACGACGTCCAGGCGCTTCATCAGCGGCTGCGCGCAGTGGTGGCCGGCCCGGATCGCGACGCCGTAGCTATCCAGCACAGTCCCCAGGTCGTGCGGGTGCATGTCCCCGACGTTGAATGCGACCACGCCGCCGCGCGCCTCGACGCTCTCCGGCCCGTAGATGGTCAGCTCCGGCACCCGCGAGAGCCGGCGCATGGCCGCGCGCGTGAGCTCGATCTCGTGTTCGCGCACGTTCTCCATGCCGAGCGCCTGCAAGTAATCGATCGTCGCGCCGAACGCGCAGACGTCGCCGATGTTCGGCGTGCCCGCCTCGAACTTCCAGGGCACGTCGTTCCAGGTCGACTCCTCCAGCCGCACGCGACGGATCATCTCGCCGCCGCCGAGGAACGGGTCGATCGCCTCGAGCAGCTCACGGCGCGCGTACAGCACGCCGACGCCCGTCGGGCCAAGCATCTTGTGGGCGGAGAAGGCGAAGAAGTCGCAGTCGAGCTCCTGCACGTTCACCGGCAGGTGCGGCACGCTCTGCGCCCCATCGACGAGCACGAGCGCCCCGTGCCGGTGCGCCATGTCGGCGACCCGCCGCACGTCGTTGATCGTGCCCAGCACGTTCGACATGTGCGTGATGGCGACGATCTTCGTCTTCGCACCGATTGTGCGCTCAACGTCGTCCCAGACGAGCTGCCCTTCGTCGTCGATATCGAGGAAGCGCAGTGTCGCGCCCGTCTCCTTCGCGATGAGCTGCCACGGCACGATGTTGCTGTGGTGCTCCATCACAGAGAAGACGATCTCATCGCCCGCCTTGAGCTGCTTGCGCGCCCAGGCATACGCAACCAAGTTGATCGATTCCGTGGTGTTGCGCGTGAAGACGATGCACTCGGGACTCGGCGCGCCGATGAAGTCCGCGGTCTTCCGGCGCGTCTCCTCGTACTTCGTCGTCGCTTCTTCGGCCAGCGTGTGGATGCCGCGATGGATGTTGGCGTTGTAGCTCTCGTAGTAGTCGACCAGCGCTTCGATCACCTGACGGGGCTTCTGGCTGGTCGCGGCGTTGTCGAAGTACACCAGCGGCCGCCCGTGCACCTGGCGGCTCAAAATCGGAAAGTCCTTCCGGATCTTCTCTACGTCAAATGTCATTGTTCTGTATCTCGCTTCTCGCCTCTCGCGTCCAATCTCACAGCATCACGTTGTCGAGCGCGGTCTTGAGCTGCTCCAGGTGGTCGCGGTCGTGGCCTGGGAACTGGCGCAACGCTTCCGCCAACGACATCGGCGCGCCCTCCTGCGTACGGCCTTCGTCCGCGTCCGAGAGCTTGGCGAGCAACTCTTGCGTCTCTGCACTCTCCGTCTCCAGCTCAGCGATGAGGTCTTCGGGCGGATGTCCCTTGCGTTCCTCCAGCAGGCGCGCGTTGCCCGCGTTGACGTAGTCGAGATTGATCTTGGCGAGATCGAGCAGCTCGTTGTTGGTGGCAGCGCGGAGAACGGTCTGGAACACCCAGTCGCCTGTTGCCAGGTGGGCGAGCAGGTCCTTGTACGTCCAGCCCTCCAGCGGGCAGGGCATCGTCCATTGCTCGGGCAGCAGCCGCCGCGCCGTCCGGACGATCTCGCCGCGCCCCTCGCGCAACTCCCGCGCGACGGGCTCAACCCACTTCGCAAAGACTGTCGTTTGCCTTGACCCCTGACCCATGACCCTTGACGCTACACTTCCACCTGCACGTCATCGCCCTCGACGCGCACCGGATAGGCGTTCACCGGCATCACCGCCGGCAGCGTGATCGCCTTGCCCGTCTTCACGTCGAAGCGGGCGCCGTGGCGCGGACACTCGATCTGCGCATCTTCGAGGTACCCTTCGCCGAGCGGCCCGCCGTCGTGTGTGCATACGTCATCGATCGCGTAAAACGTCCCGTCGACGTTGCACACTGCCAGCTCCTTACCGTTCGCCGAGAACACCTTCACCTCACCGGTCGGGATATCTCCCGTCTTCGCGACCGTCACGAACTCTCCCATTCCTGCATCCTTCTCCTGTGGCGTGGGTGGGGCTGTGGGCCCTCGGTAACCGACCCTCGACCCTATCGTCCCAGCTTCTCCTGCAACACTCTCTCCACTCTCGTCCGCAGCCGCTCCGACGGCACGCGCTCCAGCACCTCCGCGAAGAAGCCATCGACTAGCATCCGCTCGGCCTCCTCCTCCGGAATGCCGCGCGATTGCAGGTA
>JBIOYF010000195.1:0-3412 GCA_044870035.1 Dehalococcoidia bacterium | reverse complement strand
GGCCGACCTGCACGTAGTCGGCGCCTTCGCGCTCGGCCTGGACTGCGGCCTCGACGCTGTGGACGGAGCGCCCAATGATGCACCCCTCGCCGACGAGGTGGCGCACGGCGCGGACGGGCAGACAGCGTTCGGGCAGGTGTACGCCGTCCGATCCGGAGGCAGCCGCGACATCGGCACGGTCGTTGACGAGCAGGAGCGCGCGGCCCTGGAGAACGGCGCGCAGCGTCAGCGCGAGCTCGTAGAGGTCGCAGCTCGAGAGGTCCTTCTCGCGCAGCTGGACGGCGGTCACGCCGCCGTCGACGGCCTGCGAGGCGACCTCTTCGAGCGGGCGTTCGCCCAGGAGCGAGCGGTCCGTGATGAGCATGAGGGCCGGCGCGACCCAGCGGCGCATTCTATCCGGAACGGACTTGGCGGGGACGGCCATTACGTTACGGCACCGGCTCTCTACTGCGGCCGGGCGTCGCGACGCCCTCGACGGGGCTGCTAGCCGAAGCGAACGGCTTGCGCGGGATGCGGCCGGCCAGGTACGCCTTGCGCCCCGCTTCGACGCCGAGCTTGATCGATTCGGCCATCAACGCCGGGTCCTGGGCGAGCGCAACCGCCGTGTTGACGAGCACCGCGTCGGAGCCGATCTCCATGGCCAGCGCGACGTCGGAGGGCGCGCCGAGGCCGGCATCGACGACGACGGGAACGGTGGCCTGCTCGATGATGATCTTGATCTCATCGATCGTGAGGATTCCCTGGCCGGAGCCGATCGCTGAGCCGAGCGGCATGACGTTGGCGCAGCCGGCCTCCTCGAGGTGACGGGCGAGGACCGGGTCGGCGTGGATGTAGGGGAGGACGACGAAGTCCTCGGCTATCAGCTGTCGGGCGGCTTCGAGCGTGGCGATTGGGTCGGGGAGGAGGTACTTGGGGTCGGGCACGACTTCGAGCTTGACCCAGGCCGAGCCGGTCAGCTCGCGGCCGAGGCGGGCGGTGAATATCGCCTCCTCGACGGTCTTGCAGCCGGCCGTGTTGGGCAGGATGAAGTGGCGCTGCCAGTCGATGTAGTCCAGCTCGGTCTGCTTGTTCGGGTTGTCGAGGTCGAGGCGGCGGATGGCGACCGTGACCATTTCCGCGCCGGAGGCCTCGAGGGCGGCGCGGCAGGCCTCGGGGCTGGCGTACTTGCCGGTGCCCAGGATGAGGCGCGAACGGAACGCCTTGCCGGCGATGGTGAGTTCGTCGTTCATGGCGAGAGCCTAGAACCCAGAACCTAGAACCAAATCAATCATGAGTATCTCTCCCGTTCGGGCGGTAACGCGGTGCCAAAGTGCGCCGCCAGGCGCGGCGCGAGGACGGCCAGCGTCGTGGTGACGAGGGCGAAGACGGTGCCAAGGACTGCGACGAGCGCGTCGCCCTTGAGGCCACCGGCGATCGCCATGCCGACGAATCCGGCGGCCAGCGCGACGTACAGCAGGCGGGCGCGTCGAGGGGCGTGCCAGCTATCGACGATGAAGTGCCAGACGGCGCTGAACATGACTACTGCGGCCTCGCCTCTATAGTAACTCGTTCCGTCGGAGCCGAAGGTCCCGGACGCAGCGCGCTCTGGAGCCGAAAGCCTGCCCAGTAGGCGACGAAGCTGAAGACGAAGGCCGGGATCGTGCCGCCGATGTGCGTCATCCACAACGGCGCCCACGAGATGAAGTCGGCGTGCTCAAGCAGCCAGGGGGGTTGGGCGGCGTGCACGTAGATCAGGAAGCCGGCCGCCCACGCGACGATGCCGACGACGTTGAGCCCCCCGTCGTGCCAGTATGCGCCTGCGCGCTCGTACAGGTCGGCGACGGCGTAGCGGCGGCCGCGGACGGCGAAGTAGTCGGACAGGAGGATGCCGAACACCGGGACGAAGACGCCGCCGATGAGCAGCAGAAACGTCTCGTACGCGATCAGGTCGAGGCTGACGGCAACGACGATCGCGAGCGCGCCG
Organism: Dehalococcoidia bacterium; assembly: GCA_044870035.1. GTDB lineage: Bacteria > Chloroflexota > Dehalococcoidia > DSTF01 > RBG-16-68-14 > JBBDXS01. Next base: position 1,449 of record JBIOYF010000195.1, on the reverse strand, counting down.
ACGATCACCGCGAGCACAGCGTGGCTCACTTTCGGGACGAGGTTCTGGATCGAGACGGCCGTCGAGTAGATATTCGCGAAGCCTTCGTCCGTCTCGCCCGCGAGCAGGACGAGCAGCGCCAGCCATCCCGCAGTCAGTGGCAACATCATCCCGACAAGCGCGCCGACAAACCCACCCGGATCGGTTTGGAGCGCCTGCACATAGAGCATGCCGAGCACGAAGAACCAGATATTCGCGATCGCGTAGCCGATGTACGTCCCGGCCGCGCCGGAGACAGCCCGTTTCGAGAAGCGGCTGTAGTCGCCGACGAGTGGCAGCCAGGAGATCGGGAGCGCGATGACGAGGTCGACGCCCTGCCAGAAGTTGGGGAAGCCGCCTTCGCCTTCTCGGTTCCAGATCGCTGACATGTCGTACGCGTGAAAGAGATAGAACGTGAGCCAGACCGACGCCGCGACGACGATCCACATGCCGAACTTCTGCATCCACTCGCGCACGACGACGATCGGCCCGCCGACGGCCATCGCCATGCCGACGAGCCCGAAAAACACGAGCCAGAGGTAGTAGCCACCGAAGCCGAGGTAGTGGTCGCTGAGCGCTCGGGCGGCCTGGGCCATGATGATGATCTCGAGCGCAGCCCAGCCGACGAGCTGGACGATGTTGAAGCCGGACGCGAGGTACGAGCCCCGGATGCCGAGCGACGGGCGCAGCGTGACCATCGTCGGGACGCCCGTGTTCGTCGCGACGACGCCGGCGAGCGACAAGAGCACCGTGCCCAGCAGCGTTCCGACGAAGATCGCCGCCATCGCTTCCTTGGTGCCCAGGCCGGGCACGAGGAGCGAGCCGGCCACCATGACGAGCAGGCTGACGGCGAGGTCGCCCCAGAGGACGGCCAGGTCGAACGCGCGCAGGAGGCGTCGTTCTTGAGGGACGGGCTGGATGCCCCAGTCCTCCGGCAGGCGGACGGCGAAGGCTGGCCGTTGGTTGTTGGTTGTTGGTTGTTGGTTCACTCGTCCTCGATTCGCGATCCCATTCTCAATCCGTAGGTCGGGGTCTTCAGATCCCGACGCGCGAGGGTCTAAGGGCCATCGGCTACATCCTCCCGCAACGTCCGTGCCCTGCGCGACCAGCGGCGCAGCGCGACGCCGGACCAGATCGTTTCGATGGCCGCGAACGGCCACGCTTCGATGAGCAGTCCATAGAGCGCCGAGGCTGCGCAGGCCCCGACGAACGCCAGCACAAACCACGGGGAGCGCTCCTCCAGCGCGTAGGTCACGAGCATCGCGCCGACAGCCACCGATCCAAAAACGAGCAGACCCACGCGCTCCGTCCTTCCTTCACTCCCCGGTTTCTGGTTCCTGGTCCCTTGGTCCAATTCGCGGCTGCCAGTAGCGGAAGAAGTGGTGCACCGGGCCGTGGCCGTGGCCGATCGGGTAGGCGCTCTGGAGCGCC
>JBIOYF010000194.1:0-3126 GCA_044870035.1 Dehalococcoidia bacterium | reverse complement strand
CCTACAACCGCAGCGAGTTCGATGAGCTGGTCCGCCGCGGGCTGGACCAGTCACCCATCACGGAAGTGCTGATCGAGGAATCGATCATCGGCTGGAAGGAATACGAGATGGAGGTGATGCGCGACGCCGACGATAACGTCGTCATCATCTGCGCGATCGAAAACTTCGACCCGATGGGTGTCCACACCGGCGACAGCATCGTCACCGCGCCGAGCCAGACGCTATCGGACAAGGAGTACCAGATGCTGCGCTCGGCCAGCCTGCGGATCATCCGCGCGCTGGGCATCGAGGGCGGCTGCAACGTCCAGTTCGCGCTTGCCCCGCGCGAGGAGATCGCGCCCTGGCGCGCGCCGAAGGGAGAAGGCGATCCGCCCTACTACGTGATCGAGGTGAACCCGCGCGTGTCGCGCAGCTCCGCGCTCGCGTCGAAGGCGACCGGCTATCCGATCGCGCGCGTGGCCGCGAAGATCGCCGTCGGCAGGCGCCTCGACGAGATCGCGAACGCCGTCACTCAGAAGACGTCGGCGGCGTTCGAGCCGGCGCTCGACTACGTGGTGGTCAAGATCCCGCGCTGGCCGTTCGACAAGTTCCCGCTGGGCGAGCGGCAGCTCGGCACGCAGATGAAGGCCACCGGCGAAGTGATGGCGATCGACCGCTCGTTCGAGGCGGCGCTGCAGAAGGCGGTACGTTCGTTGGAGATCGGTGGACGGTCACTGTTGTGGGAAGACCCGGCCTGGCAGGAGACCGACTTCTGCGCGGGCCCGCTGCCGGCCACGGACGACCGGCTCTGGCGCCTGATGGCGGCGCTGCGCCGGGATGTCCAGCCTTTGGAGCTCGCCCGCAAGACCGGCGTCGATCCGTGGTTCTTGGACAAGCTGGCCAACATCGTCGCGATGGAGCGGCGGCTCTTGGGCGCGAGCTCTCTGACACCGGAACTGGTCCGCGACGCGAAGCGCATGGGGTTCTCGGATGAGCAGATCGGGACGCTGGCCGACGATCTGCCGGAACGCGTCCGCCAGCACCGGCAGGAATGGGGGATCCGGCCCGCCTACAAGATGGTCGATACCTGCGCGGCCGAGTTCGACGCCGTCACGCCCTACTTCTACAGCACGTACGAGCAGGAGAACGAGGCGCTAGCGCTGCCCGGCGACAAAGCGCTCGTGATCGGCAGCGGGCCGATCCGCATCGGTCAGGGGATCGAGTTCGACTACTGCTCGGTACACGCCGTCTGGGCGCTCCAGGAGGCCGGCTACCACGCGCTGATCGCGAACTCCAACCCAGAGACCGTCTCGACCGACTTCGATACGTCCGACCGGCTCTACTTCGAGCCGCTCGACGAGGAGTCGGTACGCGACATCCTCGATAACGAGGCAGGCGCGTTGCCGGCCAACGGCAGCGCGCCGCCCTCGATCGTGCAGTTCGGCGGCCAGACGGCGATTAACCTCGCCGGCCCGCTCCACCTGGCCGCGCTGCCAATCCTCGGCTCGAGCGCCGAGGCGATCGACATGGCAGAAGACCGCCGCCGTTTCGAATCGTTCCTCGCGAACCTGGGCATCCCGCAGCCGCCGGGCGCCGGCGTGACTTCAGTCGACGAAGCGCGGCGCACCGCCGACGTGATCGGCTACCCTGTCCTCGTCCGGCCGAGCTACGTGCTCGGCGGCCGCGCGATGGAGATCGTTCAGAACGCGCAGGAGCTGGAGCGGTTCGTCCACGTCGCGGCGGAGGCCGGGCCCGGACGCCCGATCCTGATCGACAAGTACCTGGAGGGTCGCGAGGTCGAGGTCGACGCGGTCTGCGACGGCCGGCAGGTGCTCATCCCCGGGGTGATGGAGCACATCGAGCGCGCCGGCGTCCACTCCGGCGATTCGATGGCGGTGTACCCGCCGGTGAACCTGACCCAGGGCGAGATCGACGCCGTCGTCGACTACACGCAGCGGATCGGGCTGGCGCTGCAGGTGCAGGGCCTGATGAACGTGCAGTACGTCATCGTCCGCTCCGACGAAGGTTCCGCGGTCTACGTGCTGGAGGTGAACCCGCGCTCCAGCCGGACCGTCCCGTTCATCTCCAAAGTGACTGGCGTGCCGCTCGTGCGTCTCGCCGCGAACGTGATGCTCGGCAAAGCTCTCGAGGAGCAGGGTTACGCGGGCGGCCTCTGGCCGGCGCAGAAGCTCGTTGCCGTAAAGGCGCCCGCCTTCTCGATGTCGAAGCTGATCGGCGTCGATACGTATCTCGGGCCGGAGATGAAATCGACCGGCGAGTGTATGGGCGTCGATATGACGTTCCCGGCCGCGCTGGCCAAAGCGCTCGTCTCCGCGGAGCTGGCGCTGTCGCCCGGCGGCGCGGTACTGCTCAGCATCGCGGACGCGCACAAGCCGGAAGCCGATCCGATCATCCGGCAGCTCGCGGCGGCCGAGTTCCGGCTCTTCGCGACGGAGGGAACGGCCGCCATGATCCAGCAGCTCGGCCTGGCGGTCGAGCAGGTACCGAAGCGGCTCAGCGAAGGCCACCCGAACGTCGTCGATGTGATCCGCGACGGCACCGTGCAGTGTGTGATCAACATCTCGGAGGGGCGCATCACCGGCACGCTGCGTGACGGTTTCCACATCCGGCGCGCGGCCGCAGAACAGCGCATCCCCTGCTTCACCAGCCTCGATACCGCGCGCGCCGCCACCGAGGCGCTGCTCGCCGGCGCGCAGAACTACACCATCCAGCCGCTGGCCGACTATCTGCGTTCATGATGAAGATCGCCTTCGCGCGCGTCGTCGAGAACGAGCGGCTCTATGGCGATACGTACATTACGTGGTTCGCAGCGCCGGAGCTTCTGCGCGGCGCCGTGCCCGGGCAGTTCGTCATGCTGCGCTGCGTGGAGCCGGCGCTGCTGGGCGAGGCCCCGCTCAGCGCGGCCGCGCTGCCAGAAGAGCCGCTGCTACCCCGCGCGATGAGCATCCATCGCGTGCGGCCGGGGCCGGACGGTCAGGAGTGGTCGATCCTGTTCGATGTCGTCGGGCGCGGGACGCGCTGGCTGGCGTCACGACAGCCGGGCGATCTCGTGTTCTGCTGGGGGCCGCTCGGGCACGGCTACAGCGTGAGCAAGACCAGCCGGCATCTGCTGCTCGTCGGCGGCGG
>JBIOYF010000193.1:0-2059 GCA_044870035.1 Dehalococcoidia bacterium | reverse complement strand
CTTGTCCTGCTGGAACTCAGCCCCACGCGTATTCGTACCTATAGTGAGTAACGTTCGAACTTGATGGCCGACACCCTTCCGACCTCACCCCCTGGCCCCCTTTCCCACGCGGAGACGGGGAAGCAGTGCGGTGCACTACGGCGGTTCTTTCTCGTCCTGGCGATTAGCGTACTCCTTACAGCCTGCGGAGGCGGTTCTTCGCTGCGTGAGCCTTCGCCGACGGCGACGTCGACGTCTTCGCCCACGACGGTCGCCTCGCCGACGGAAGCTGCACCGTCGCCGACGCCTCCGCCGTCAGGTGAGCCGAGCGCCACGCCGGCCCCACAGCCAAGCGGCTCCGCCCAGGTCATCCGGCGCGGCCCGAGCGATCGCAACGTCGTAGTCCTCACGTTCGACGCGGGCTCGGACACCGGCTACGCGTCGCAGATCCTCGATACGCTCGCGGCGAACCGCATCGTCGCGGCGTTCGGCATGACGGGCCAGTGGGCGGAGCGCAACCCGGCGCTGCTCCAGCGCATGGTCAACGAGGGTCATGAGCTGATCAACCACACGTACGACCACGGATCGTTCACCGGCTACTCGACGGACGCGCCGCCGCTGACGCAGGCGCAGCGCTGGAACGAGCTCGAGCGGGCGGAGGCGATCGTGCAGCAGATCGCCGGCGTGACGACGAAGCCGTACTTCCGACCGCCGTACGGCGACTACGACGACAGCGTCAACGCCGACGTCTACGCGCGTGGCTACACCTACAACGTCATGTGGACGGTCGACTCGATGGGCTGGAACGGCCTGAGCGCCGACGCGATCGTCGAGCGCTGTCTAGCGCAGGCCGCAGCGGGCGCGATCTACATCTTCCACGTCGGCTCCGCATCGCAGGACGCAGCCGCGCTCCAGCGCGTCATCGATGGGCTGCGCGCCGCCGGCTACACCTTCGTGCCGCTGTCGGCGTTCGCGCCGAGGTAGACGGCAAGATTGGCCGCAGATTGCACAGATGGTTGGTTAGATAGACCTCTCCTCGACGCGGTGCAGGGAACGAAGTAGCGCGGTTTGCGACAAGCTCAGGGCGGCGGAGGTTTCCTGAAGAGCGCTTCCTGCGCCATCGTCGCGATGTGCAAGCCGTCGCGGGTGTAGATGTAGCGCAGCGACAGCGACCGGGCGGAGTGCGCCACCGGGCTCGTCGTCACGAACAGCAGCCAGCCGTCCCAGCGGACCGGCCGATGCAGCCATAGTGCGTGGTCCAGGCTGGCCGACGAGCGCTCCGCGAACGGGCCGTGCCGCCGCCACACCGCTCCGAGCGATCCGCCGTCGCTCTGACAGACGAGCGCGGCGGTGTGCACCAGCTGGTCGTCGGGCAGCGGCGCGCGCAGCCGCACCCAGCCAACGTCCGACGGGTCCTCGCCCGGCCCGGCGACCGCGTCAGGCGTGACCGCCAGCATCTCGAACGGCCAGGGCGGCAGCGTCTCGGTGTCGATTCCCGGCGGCGGTTCCCAGTTCTGCGGCTCGCAGGCCTCCGGCGGCGGCACCTCCGGCATGGGATCAGCGTGCGCGATCCCATCTTCGAGCCGCGCGAAGCTCACTATCACGTCGCAGATCGTCTCGCCGTCCTGGAGCGCCGAGACGTGGCGGGCCGAAAACGTCCGGCCGTCGCGCAGCGGGTCGACGAGGTACTCGATCGGCTTGCCGTGCGAGCCACCGCGCAGGAAGTACGCATGGAGCGAGTGCTGGCTGCGCTCCGCATCGACGGTGCGCGCCGCCGCCATCGACGCCTGGCCCAGCACCGTCCCGCCGAACAGGCGCTCCCACGGGCTGTCGCCCGGGCTGGCCCGAAAGCGCAGCGCGTCGATCTGCTCGATCTGTAGTTCGTTGACAAAGTGCGCGACCGCCTCCTCAGGCGTCGCATCTCTCCGTGCCATGTACGTCTCTTTCTAGCAAGCCGGCCAGCATAGACACGGTAGCGACTCAAGACGCCAGCATCCAGCCTCTAGCTTCGAGCGTGCCCTTGGCCCGTGGCGTTGGCCCCGCTACAATCCGCTCACTCATGTCTTCGCCCGACATCAAC
>JBIOYF010000192.1:0-2777 GCA_044870035.1 Dehalococcoidia bacterium | reverse complement strand
ATCGGCGTCGTCACCGGCTGGGGAGATTTCGGCGACGGCAGCATCGCCGTGCTGCGGAAGTAACGATGACGACCGACATCGCGTACGCGAAGCCGCTGCCCGCGCTGACAGGCCTGACGAAGGAGTTTTACGGCTGGTGCCGCCAGCGCGAGCTGCGTTTCCAGCGCTGCGCCCGCTGCGAAGCGTGGCGGCACGTGCCGCGCGACATGTGCGCGGCGTGCGGGTCGGCGGAGTGGCGCTGGGAGCGATCGGGCGGGCGCGGTCGCATCTTCACCTGGACGCTCGTCGCCCGCGCGATGCACCCAGCCTTCGCGGACGACGCGCCGTACGCTGCCGTCGTGATCGAGATGGACGAAGGCGTTCGAGTCGTCAGCCAGGTGATCGACTGCCCGGTCGACGAGCTGGCGATCGACACGCCGGTGCAGGTCGTGTTCGAGGACGTAACGGACGATGTGACGCTGCCGAAGTTTCGGAGAGTCGAGGGACGGTAACGATGAAGTTCGGACTGGGCATGCCCGCGCTGATCACGTACCCGCCGGTGATGAGCCGCTGGGAGCCGGAGGCGTCGGGAGCGGACATCCTGCGTATCGCGCGCAAGGCCGACGAGCTGGGCTTCGACTGGCTCACGGTCCCCGAGCACATCGTCATCCCGGACGAGATGCTGGAGATCATGGGGCCGCGCTACCCGGAGGGGCTGACCGCCGCCGCCGTCCTCGCCGGCGCGACGCACCACGTCAGCATGCTCACCTACATCCTCGTGCTGCCGTATCGCAACCCGATCTTCCTCGCCAAGCAGATCGCGACACTGGACTGGCTTTCGGGCGGGCGGATCACGCTGGGCACAGCGGCCGGACACATGGAGCGCGAGTTCGAGCTGCTCGGCGTGCCCTACCGCGAGCGCGGTGCGCGCACCGACGAGTACCTGCGCGCGATGAAGGAGCTCTGGACGAGCGACCACCCGTCGTTCGCGGGCAAGTTCGTCAACTTCGAGAACGTCGTCTTCGAGCCGAAGCCGGTGCAGAAGCCGCACCCGCCGCTGCTCATCGGCGGCAACTCGGACGCCGCGATGCGTCGCGCCGCGAACATCGGCGACGGCTGGCTGCCGTGGCTGGTGCGGCGCCCGCAGCTCGCCGAGCGGCTCGAGTATATCAAGGAGCAGCCGGGCTACCAGCAGCGGACGCGGCCGTTCGAGGTGATCATGCCGCTCGCGCCGCTCAACGTGGAGGACTACACACACCGCGAGCTGGGCCGGACGATCGCGCCGAAGACGAAGGACGCGATTATCGAAGAGCTGGGCCTGCTGGGCGAAGCGGGCGCGACGGGCACGCTCGTCGGCCCTCCGCGCACGCCGGACAAGGACCGCTTCGTCGAGTGGATGGACTGGTTCGCCGAAGAGATCATGCCGGAGTTCCGGAAGTAGCCCTGTCGACCCCTCCCCTTGCCCCTCCCCGACGCGGGGAGGGGAACCGGCCGCGCATAGGGCGATGATCGCCGCGGCTCGGGTTAGCGCCAAGCGCGTGGTGTCGCCCGGTGGCCTCGCTCTACCACGGAGGACAGGACGCACGCCGTGCGCCCCTACACGTCGCCTGGCGGCGACAGGGCGCGTCACGGCACGCCCCTACGCGTTTTACGAACGATGCGTGGTCGTCCCTGCGGGACCGACAGATTCCTCGCTTCGCTCGGAATGACAAGCGCCTAGTAGATCACCTGCTCGTCAATCAGCGCGCGGTAGCGGTCCTCCGGCAGGCCGAGCAGCTCTCGAAAGACGTGGTCGTTGTCCTGGCCGATGGCCGGACCGGGGCGCACGTCCGGCTGCGAGCGGCTCGTCTTCACGTACGCGCCGTAGATCGTCTCGCGGAAGCCGAGCGGGTGCTGCACTTCGATGAACGTGCCGCGCGCTTTGTAGTGCGGGTCGTTCAGCAGATCGGCGACGTTGAGCACCGGCGCCGCCGCGACGCCGTGCCGTTGCAGCAGTTCGGCCACCTCGTAGTCGTCGCGATCGGCCGTCCACGCCGCGATGCGTTCGTGGAGCGCATCGATGTTGGCCACGCGACTCGCGGCGTCCGCGAACTCCGGCGCCTGCGCCCACGACGGCGCGCCCATCGCTTCGACCAGGCCGCGCCACTCCTCGTCGTTCATCACCGCGATGCTGATCCAGCGGTCGCTTGTGGTGAGCTTGCCGAATCCATCGCCGGCGCAGGGAAAGACGCCGTGCGGCGCGCCGGCGCCCCGCGGGTGGCGGTTGCCCAGCGGCCCGCCGACGCGCCCGTTCAGCACGTAGTCCATGAACGCGGGCGCGGTCAGCTGCATGACCGCTTCTTGCTGGGAGAAGTCGATATGCTGGCCGCGGCCGGTGCGGTCGCGCTGGCGCAGCGCGGCGAGGACGGCGAACGCGCCGAATACGCCGTTGAGCGGATCGGAGAAGGCGTTCTCCATCGGCACCGGCGGCCCGCCGACGTAGCCCGTCACGGAATCGAGGCCGGTCAGGCTGGTCAGACTCATGCCATACGTGCGCACGTCGCGCAGCGGTCCGTGCAGGCCGGCGGCCGGCATCGAGAGCATGACGATGTCCGGCTTGACGCTGCAAAGCGCCTCGTAGCCGAGGCCGAGATCGCTCATCGCGCCGGGGCCGAAGTTTTCGATCACGACATCGCACTTCGCGACGAGCTGGAGCGCCAGCTCGCGCGCCGCCGGCTTACGCAGGTTGAGCGAAACGCTGCCGTTGCCCGCCCAGCCCGCGTGGTTCTGCAGGCTGCGGTCCGGGTCGCGCTCGCCGC
>JBIOYF010000191.1:0-2304 GCA_044870035.1 Dehalococcoidia bacterium | reverse complement strand
GCGCAAAAGAAGACCGATCGTGCCGTCATGGGCGGCATCGACGAGCGGCACGCGCTCCTGCACGGTTCGCCCGAGGACGTGCGGGCCCAGGTCCGCCACGCGCTCGATGAAACCGGCGGGCGGCGCTTCCTCCTCGCACCCGGCTGTTCGATCGCGCCGAACACGCCGCCCGATAACATCCAGGCCGCGATGCAAGCGGGCCGCTAAGGGGTGACGAAGGCCAGCCTGAAGGCTGGCCGTAAGCGAGCTTCGGGGCCTCGAACCTCGAAGTCCTCGGTCACCTGCGCTACGCTGTGAAGCAACATGATCACCCAGCTCGCCCGCGATGAGCTCACCCGCGTCCTTCCGCGGAAGGACCGCCCCAGCGCCGTGACGATCGGGAAGTTCGACGGCGTGCACCGCGGCCACCAGGCGCTCGTCGAGCAGCTGCGCGGCCGGGCTGCTCGCGAAGCACTGGCCAGCGTCGTCGTCACGCTGCATCCCAGCCCGATCACGGTGCTGCGCCCCGGCACGCTCGTCACGTACCTCTGCTCGCTGGAGGAGCGCGTCGCGCTGCTGCGCGGACTCGGCGTCGACTCCGTCGGTGTGCTCTCGTTCACCTCGGAGCTGGCGCAGCTCTCGTACCGCGACTTCGCGGGGTTGCTGGCGGAGTGTCTCGACATGCGGCTGCTGCTCGTCGGGCCGGACTTCGCGCTCGGCCGCGACCGCGAGGGCACCGTCGAGCGGCTGCGCGCGCTCGGCGAGGACTGCGGCTTCGCGGTCGAGACGGTCGTGCTGCTGAGCGAGGACGGCAGCAAGGTCGGCTCCGGCATGGTCCGCGAAGCCCTCGGCCGGGGCGATATGGAGACGGCGAATGGGCTGCTCGGCCGCGCCTTCGCGCTGCGCGGCCCCGTCGTGCGCGGCGAAGAGCGCGGCCGGCTGATCGGCTTTCCCACAGCCAACATCGCCGTTGCGCCGGACCTGGCGCTCCCCAAGTTCGGGGTCTACGTCACCCGCGCGCACCTGGCCGGCGCCGCGTACCCCTCCGTGACGAACATCGGCGAGCGCCCCACGTTCGGCGCGGGCCGTCCCACCATCGAGACGCACCTGCTCGACTTCGAGGGCGACTGCTACGAACGCGAGCTGCGCATCGAGCTGCTCCACCGCGTTCGCGACGAACAGCGCTTCTCCGGCGTCGATCAGCTCGTCGCGCAGATCGGCCGTGACGTCGACGCGGCACGCGCGTACTTCGCGGAGCACGCGTTGTGACGAAGAAGCTCGACCCGCAGGTCGAACGCGAGCTGCGTCGTGGCGTGGTCGATATCATCCCGGAGCGCGACTTCTTCGATGCGCTCGCGTCCGGGCGCAGCCTGCGCCTGAAGCTCGGCCTCGATCCCAGCAAGCCGGACCTGCACATCGGCCACGGCGTGCTGCTGCGCAAGCTGCGGCTGCTCCAGGGGATGGGCCACCAGGTCGTGCTGATCGTGGGCGACTGGACGGCGCAGATCGGCGACCCGAGCGGCCAGTCTGTCATGCGGCCGATGCTCACGGCCGAAGAGGTGCGCGCGAACGCCGAAACGTACATGCGTCAGTTCTTCTACGTCGTCGACAAGGCGAAGACCGAGGTGCGCTGGCAGAGCGAGTGGTTCGACAAGTTCACGCTGGCCGACACGGTGCGTCTCGCGGCGCGCTTCACCGTCGCCCAGATGCTCCAGCGCGAGGACTTCCGCCAGCGCTACGAGACGCAGAAGCCGCTCGGCGTCCACGAGCTGTTCTACCCGCTCCTCCAGGCATACGACTCGATCGTGATCCAGTCCGATGTGGAGTTCGGCGGCACCGACCAGCTCTTCAACCTGCTCGTCGGCCGCGACCTGCAAGAGCAGATGGGCCAGCGACCGCAGGTCTGCATCACCATGCGCCTCCTTGCCGGCACGGACGGATCGCAGAAGATGAGCAAGTCACTCGGCAACACGATCGACTTCGAGGACCCGCCCTACGAGAAGTACGGCAAGGTCATGTCGATCCCGGACAGCGCGCTGATCGACTACCTCGAGCTCGCGACGGACGTCGCGGAGGAAGAGCTGACCTTCATCCGCAAGCAGCTCGAGGAGCGCTCGATCAATCCGATGGAGATCAAGAAGCGCCTCGCCCGCGAGATCGTCGCGCAGTTCCACGGCGCAGCCGCCGCGCAGGAGGCCGAGGCGGAGTGGAGCAGGGTGTTCAGCGAACGTGAGGCTCCGTCGGGGACTGAGATTACCGCATTCCCGTTCTCCTTCTCATCTGAGTACCGTGCCGAGGGACCTGGACGCTTTCGACTAGCCCAGA
>JBIOYF010000190.1:0-5333 GCA_044870035.1 Dehalococcoidia bacterium | reverse complement strand
CGCACGACTCCGGATCTCGTCGATCGGCGCGTCGCCCGCGACCCTCCGGTATTCGTCCAGTGCCTTCTGCTGTAGTGCGAGCGTTCCGTACATGCGATCTGTTCCTGCCGGTCAGAGAGGCCGAGAGTGAGCCGGGCAGATGTCCGCGTGGAGATGCTAACGATGCGCCCCTAATGGTATCGAGCGCGAATCTGCGGTGTCAAACGGCGAGTCTGTCAACGATATGGACGGATTAACGGATGACTGGGTGTCGGTGCCGCGGCGGCCAAGATGACTTTGTTTTGCCCGCCCACCCGCCCAGAGGAGTTCCTCTCCTTGACCGGATCGCCTGTCGACACGATGTCGCTCATTCGAACCGCTAAACCGAGGCTGTAAGCATCGGTTGTCAAAAGGCGTTAAGTGGAAGGAAAGAGAGTGCCATGCACCCATATTCTCCGCACGGCGCGCCAGCCAGCCACGGCTATTCCCTCCGCAGCGAAGGCAAGCCCAAACCAGGCCGTCAAAGACAACAGGAGAAGGGGAACCACCGTGCCGCCGTCGGTAATCATGGTCGGAGCTCTCTCTGTATCATTGTCGTCCAGCCAGAAATAGGGATTGTCCGTGCGCCAGGGGATCGGCCAGCCGTGCCAGTCGCGGTCAGCCACCGTTCCCGTAGTGTGGTGGTCATCGCGGCATTGACCGATGTTGACGAAATCGTCGGCCGAGCAGATCGCTTCGCCGATAAGTGAGCCCGTCACAGCGAGCACCGTGGCGACACTTGCCATGGCTACGAGCATGGCTCTCGCGGGCTTACCGAGGCTCCTGAAACAAAGGAAGAGTAGGACCGCTGCAACGACGGCGCCAGCCAGCGCTATTCCAACATCTCCCGACGCGAGCGCCGCGAGGGCCAATGCGCCTCCATTAACCACCGCCAGGGCAACGAATGCTACAGTCCGGTCGCTCAAGGGACCTCCTGCGAGAGGTTGTCTGGTGCAGTCTAGCGCGTGAGCCAGCCGAACTGCTGCGGCTTCCGCTGCGAACGAGCGTCGATCATGATGTTGACGACGGCCGGCTTGCCGCTTGCGAAGGCGTCTTCCAGCGCCGGCTTGATCTCGTCCGGCTTCTCGCAGAAGTAGCCCTTGCCGCCGAAGCCTTCGATCACGCGCTCGTAGTGCGCGTTCGGCACGTAGGCCATCGGTGGCACGGCGTCCGGGTTGAGCTCGCTCGGGCCACCGCCGATACCGTTGTTGTTCACGATGACGAACGTGATCGGCAGGTTGTAGCGGCACGCCACCTCGACCTCCATGCCGGAGAAGCCGAACGCTGAGTCGCCCAGCACGGCAACGACGCGCTTGTCGCGATGCACCGCGCCGGCGGCGATCGCAAACGGCAGCCCGATGCCCATCGTGCCGAACGATCCCGCGTCGAGGCGGTGGCGGGGCAGGTAGTTGGGCAGCACGGTGCGGCCGATGTCCATCGTGCTGGCACCCTCGTTGATGATCACGGCGTCGCGCGGGATCATGTCGCGGACTTCGCGCAGCACGCGGTAGTAGCCCATCGGTACGGTGTCGTCGTTGAGCATGGGCTCGGTGGTCGTGCGGTTGTCCTCGATCTTCTTGTCGAGGCCGGTGCGCCAGGTGTTCTCCGCGCTGAACTGCCAGGGATGTTCATCGAGCGCGGCGTTGAGCTGTCCGGCGACGGCCTTCGCATCGCCGACGAGCGCGACTTCCGCCGGTACGTTCGTCCCGATCTCCTCCTGCGCGATGTCGAGCTGGATGATGCGCACATCGGGCGAGAAGCGCGGCGGCAGGCCGAAGTGAAGGATCCAGTTGAGACGGGCACCCATAAGGAAGACGACGTCGGCGTTCTGGAGCGCGTGCGAACGCGCCGCGGCGACGGACAGCGGGTGATCGTCCGGGAGCAGGCCCTTCGCCATGGGCGTGGGGAGGAAGGGGAGCTGCGTACGCTCGATGAACTGGCGCACTTCGTCCTCAGCGCGGGAGTAGGCGGCGCCCTTACCGACGATCACAAGCGGCCGCTCAGCCTGACGCAGCACGTCGAGCGCTTGTCGTACCGCCGACGCGCCGGCCAGCGGGCGCGGCGGATCGGCGACGGCCGGTGGCTGCGCCGTCGCGGCGTCCTCGTCGATCTTGCCGTCGATGATGTCGCCGGGGATATCGAGATAGACGGGGCCGGGGCGGCCGTACATCGACGTGCGCACCGCCTGTTCGACGAAGTAGGGGATACGCTCCACGCGGTCGATGCGCGCGGAGTACTTGCACCAGAGTCGCGCGGCCTCCACTTGGGGCGCTTCCTGGAACGCGCCCATGCCGGCCTGGCGCATGTCGGACGCGCCCCCGAAGAGGATCATCGGCCAGCAGTTGGACCAGGCGTTCGCCAGCGGCGAGATGGCGTTCGTCATGCCGGGCCCGGAGACGACGAGGCAGGCGCCCGGGCGTCCGGTCATGTACGACACGGCCTGCGCGGCGTAGCCGGCCGACTGCTCGTGCCGCATGCCGTAGTACTTGATGCCTTCACGCTGGGCGGCGAACGCGACCGGGATCACCGGCACGCCGACGATGCCAAACATATGCTCGATGCCGTGATGCTTCAGGCTGCGCGCGATGATCTGCGCACCGCTGATTTCTGCCATGGGACTACTCCTTTGGATCTAATCGAAGTCCAAGCCCTGTACTATAGCACCTTGCCGTCTGATTCGAAGCGGAGCGGTAGGGAGCTCCATCTAGTACAGCACTTGCTCGGCCACCAGCTCCGCGAACTCCTCCGGCGATACGCCGAGGATCTCCGTCGCGACTTGGTAGTTGTGCTCGCCGAGGCAGGGCGCGGCGCTGGTGAAGTGCGCGGGCGTCTTGGAGAGGCGGAAGCCGGAGCCGTCGTATGTCGTGCGGCCGGCCTCGGGGTGCTCGAGGTGCACGTAGTAGTCGCGATCCTTGAGGTGCGCGTCGTTCAGGCAATCGCGCGCGTTCTGGACGGCGCCGGCCGGGACGCCAGCGGCCTGGAGTCTCGTCATGACGTCCTCGGCCAGCTGCGGGCGCGTCCATTCGGTGATGAGCTGCTCCAGGCCGTCCTCGTGCTGCTTGCGCCCGGCATGTGTGGCGAAGCGTTCGTCGCGCGCCCAGGCCGGCTCGCCCAGCGCGCCGCGCAGCCGCGCCCAGTGTTCGTCGCCGAAGCAGGCGATCGCGCACCAGCGGTCCTCATCCTTTTCGCCAAACGGCGTCTTGATCTTGAGGTCCTGGCAGCGGAACGCGCCATGCGGCGCTGCGTGCGGCAATCGATTGCCCGCGCGCTGTTCGATGCGGCCGTTCACAGTGCAGTCCATCAATGCGGGAGCGAGCGCCGCGACGGACGACTCGATCTGGGCGAGCTCGATGCGCTGGCCCTTGCCGGTCTTGCGGCGATAGCGCAGCGCCGCCATGATCGCCGTTAGCGTGTGCATCGGATTGATCACGTAGTCGGGGTAGTTCGTGCCGAGGCCGTTCGGCGTGCGGCCCGGAAAGCCGGTTAGCTCGTTGAAGCCGGTGATCGGGCCGAGCACGGCGCCGAAGCCGAGGAAGTCGCGGTGGGGGCCGTCGAAACCCTGCATCGGCTGGTAGACCGCGATGATGTCCGGCCGCAGCTCGACGAGCTTGTCGTATGTCAGCCCCCAGCGTTCGATGATGCGCGGCGTCATGTTGGTGAGAAAGACGTCCGACCAGGCGACGAGCCGCAGCGCGAGCGCGCGACCCTTTTCGGTATTCAGGTTGAGCGTGAGGCCGAGCTTGTTGGCGTTGTAGTTGTTGAAGTAACCGCTGACGTTCAGGCTCAGCTTGCCGGGCGGGAACGGCCCGATGCTGCGTAGCCCGTCGACGTGCGACTCGGACTCGACGCGGACGACGGTCGCGCCGTAGACGGCGAGCGCCTCGCCGCAGATCGGCCCGGCGCCGAACCAGGAGAAGTCGGCGACGTTGATGCCGGTGAGCGGCAGCCGGCCGTTGCTGCTCATACCTTGCCATCCCTTACCTGTTCCAGGAATGTCCTCAGCATGCCGTTCACCTGCTCGGGCGCTTCGATCATGTTGAAGTGGCCGGCGCCGTTCGTGCGCGCGATCTCGATGCCGGGCACGGTGCGTTCGATCAGCTTCAATTCATCGAGCGTGCGGCCGGCGTCGATGAAGAGCGACGGTATGGCCAGCTCCACCGGCGGTGGCCGCATCTCGGCTGCCAGGCTGCGGAGGGCCGGTGCGAGCACATGCTGCGGTGTGCGCAGCAGGCGTTCGGTCAGCTCAGCTCGCAGCGCGTCCGGCGACGTCGGGCGAAAGAAGCGCGTGTCGATCAGCAATCGCGCTACCTGGAGGTACGCCGGGCTATCTACTCCCTGCAGGAGTGCATCGACCTCCGGCTGGCTGATCGCGGTTTGCAATGGCGCGTCCACCATGACCAGGCCGCGCAGCTCGCGCTTGTTGCGCCGCGCCAGGATCAGCGCGACGAGGCCGCCCATGCTGTGCCCGATCACGACGGGCCTGCGCAGATCGAGCTCGTCTATCAGCCACTCGAGGTCTGACGCGAAGCCGTCCATGGTGTAGTCTTGCTTGGGCTTGGCCGACTTGCCGTGGCCGCGCAGGTCCGTGGTGACGATGCGGTACCTGCGGCGGAAGGCGAGTACCTGTGCACGCCAGTTCGTGCTGTCGCAGCACCAACCGTGTACGAAGAGCAGCGGCGGATCGCCGGTACCGCTTTCGCTGTAGAAGAGGCGCACGCCGTCGCGCGTGGCGAAAGGCATTCCTAGCTGCCTTCTCCCACCGCGGCACCGACTTCGCGGAGTACTTCGCCGGTGTGCTCGCCGAGGAGCGGCGGCCGCCGAACGATGCGCCAGGGCGTCTCGGACAGTCGATACGGCGGGCCCGGGTAACGCAGCGTGTCGTTCAGCTCCGGGTGCGCGACGTCTTGGAACCAGCCGCGCGCGTTGAGCTGCGGGTTCTTCGCGAGGTCCGCCGGGTTGCTGACGATGCCGATCAGCAGCCGCCGGTGCTGGCCCTGCTCGTAGGTCTCCCACTTCGGCTTGCTCTTGAAGAACGCCAGCAGCACGTCGTCGATGTGCTTGAGGAGCGGGCCCTTCTCTTTGGCCGAGTCGGGATTGAGCACGATCGCGGTGAGGAAGCGCATGTTCAGCTCGGCGATGATCGACTGGTATGGCTCGTCCGTGAGGTCTAGGGCCTTACCTTCGGCGATCATCCAGGCCTGCAGCTCCGTCCACGGGGCGCCGCCGGGCGCGCCGACGTACGACCAGATCCAGCCGTCGGACGCTTCGTAGGGGCCCATGCCGGGCACGTTGATCGGCAGGGCGCCGCGCGTGCC
>JBIOYF010000189.1:0-5015 GCA_044870035.1 Dehalococcoidia bacterium | reverse complement strand
CCGCGGGCGAACGACGAAGGCCGCCTCGAGTGGATTGCGGAGGACGCCCTCCCCTACGAGCAGATGTGGCCGGACGACCGCGTCTGGCTGCCCCAGATGCTGGCCGGCCGTCGCTTCCGTGGCGTCTTCCGCCTGAGCGCCGACCACAAGACGCTGCTGCAGCATGAGCTAACGGTGGAACCAGATCCCTCGCGCTAGCCGCTGATAGGTTACGATGACGCTTATGAAGAAGCGTACGTCTAGAGGTCGAGATCAAGCCTGGTTCTGGTCGAAGGAATGGCAGCGTGGGGAGGCCCAAGTCGACCGCGACATCGAGGCGGGTCGAGTTAGCGGCCCGTTTCGGAGTGTTGCCGAGCTTATGGCTCATTTGCGGTTCGATTGCTAGGACAAGGTAATGCCCCCTAAGAAGCGTCTTTCCCACCTCGATCGCTCCGGCCGCGCTCGCATGGTCGATGTCTCCGCGAAGTCCGATACGAAGCGCGAGGCCGTCGCGCGGGGCAGCGTCGTCATGCAACCCGAGACGCTCGCGCTGATCACGAGCGGCGGCGTGCCCAAGGGCGATGTGATCGCTGTGGCGCGCCTGGCCGGTGTGATGGCCGCCAAGCGCACGCACGAGCTGATCCCGCTCTGCCACCCGCTGCCGCTCACGTATATCGATGTCGAGATCACGCCGGACGAGAAGCGTCACGCGCTCGAGATCGAAGCGACGGTGCGCACGACAGGCAAGACCGGCGTCGAGATGGAGGCGCTGACGGCCGTTACGGTCGCCGCGCTTACGGTGTACGACATGTGCAAAGCCGTCGACCGCGGCATGCGCATCGAGTCCGTCCGGCTGGCGCGCAAGCGCGGCGGCAAGAGCGGGGAGATCGTGCTGGAGTAGACCGCTCGCCGGCCGATCATCGGACAGGCCTTAGCCTGTCGGGCTGAAGCCCGACGCCCGATAGCGGGCTAGGCTCCCTCCACCGCCGTCGGCACCTCGGTAGGCTCTTCCACGGGTACATTCGTCGGCGTCGCTTCGATCGGCTCCTCCGTCGGCTGCGGCTCCGTCGCGACCGGCTCCTCCGTCGGCAGCTCGGTCGGTAGTTCCGTCGCCGTTTCGAAGACCGGCTCCTCGGTCGGCTCGATCCCGCCGTCCGGGCCGCCGTCCGATACAACACTGGTCGGCTCAGCCTTGTTGTCGAGCGAGCTGCCGCCGCTCCCGTCGAACGCCGCCGCGATCAGCGCCGCGACGACGGCCAGCGCCAGGCCCGCGCCGAGCCCGGTCCAGACCATCCGCCTCCTGGAGCTCGGCGGGCCGATGATGCGCCGTCGCCAGTCGCGGCGCGGTGGCTCAAGCACTGCCGCGCTCCATCAGATGCTCGGTGATGCGCGTCAGCGCCTCGTAGGCCAGCGCGATGTAGTCGCGCGGGTGGAGGTCCTCGAGCTTGGTCAGCGTCTCATCGCGGGCCTGGACCGGATCGGCCGCGTCATCGTCGAACGCGATGCTCATCTTCAGCTCGTACAGCTCGCCGTCTCCGCAGACGACGATGCAGCCGCGCTCGAGCGATTCGCTCGCTGAGGCTTCTACTTCGATGGCGTTGGTGAAGAACGCGCCGGGGAACGGCGGAAAGGGGTGGAGCCCGGCAGCGGCCTCTTCGACCAGCTGCTTGAGCTGGAGCGCGGTCCGCTCCAGCAGCATATCGGCCTGTTGCTTCCGGGCCATCGGGCCTTCTGCCACGTTTTCGATTATAGGTGAGCCGGGCAGCGAGGGACTAGGCGCTGCCGCTCCTCGGCTCGCTCCACTCGTCGACGAGCAATCCGTAGAGCAGCGTGTCCCACCAGCGCTCCTTGTAGTATTCGTTGTCACGCAGCCGGCCTTCCAGCTTGAGTCCGGCCTTCTCCAGTACCCGCGCCGACCCCACGTTGTCTGCGACGCACCACGACGAGATGCGGTGTAACCCCAGCTCCCGGAACCCGTACTCAACCATCGCGCGCGCCGCCTCCGTTGCATAGCCGTTACCCCAGTGCGCGGGGTTGAGCTCATAGCCAATGTCCGCCTCCCACTCATTGGCGTCCTTGCGCCGCACCCCGCAGTTGCCGATCAGCTGCCCGGTCTCCGGCAACGTGATCGCCAGCTGGAACTTGCGGCGCGGCTGCGCAGCCTGGTAGTCGATCAGCATCTGCACAAACGAACGCACCTCGGCTTCCGACCGCTCGGTCCAGGGGTAGTAGCGCAGATAGAGCGGTTCGTTCTGATACGCGAGCACCGGCGGCCAGTCCTCGGGGGTTAAGTCCCGGAGCAGCAAGCGACCTGTTTTGACCTCCACAATCCCAGGTTAGGCTAACGGCCGGCCCGCCTCCAAGGCGCCTTGACAAGGGGCGGTCTGCCGGGTAGAATTAGAACAGATATTCTAGCCAGGACGAGTGCCATGCCTCAGGTCACCTTCGAAGAGATTGAGTGTAAGAGCGCGCTGAACCGAGTCAACCTCCCGTCGATGCCCCACCTGCGCTGGAGCCTCAACCCCTATCGAGGCTGCCAGCACGCCTGCGTCTACTGCTTCGCCCGTGGCAACCACGAGTTCCTCGGCTACAACACCGGCCGCGACTTCGACCAGCGCGTCGTGGTCAAGACGAACCTGGTGCCCGTCCTCCGCCGCGAGCTGGGCCGGCGCTCCTGGAAGCGCGAGCACGTGACCATCGGCACCGCCTGCGATCCCTACCAGCAGTCCGAGCTGAAATACGGCCTCACGCGCGGCGCCCTCCAAGCGTTCCGCGACTTCGCCAGCCCCTGCTCGCTGATCACCAAATCGACCAACATCGTGCGCGACCTGCCGCTCCTGCGCGAGCTGTCCGGCGCGGCTGAGTGCACGGTGCTCTTCAGCATCACCACGCTGCGCGAGGAAATCTGGGAGCACATCGAGCCGGAGACGGCCAAGCCGCTGCACCGCCTGGAAGCGATGGCCAAGCTCGCCGACGCGGGCGTGCGCTGCGGCGTGATGCTCGCGCCGATCATCCCGGGCCTGACCGACGACCGCGAGAACATGGAGGCCGTGGTGCGCGCCGCGAAGGAGCACGGCGCGTCCTTCATCGGCGACAACGTGCTCTACCTCAAGCCGGGCACGAAGGAGTGGTTCATGCCCTTCCTGCGCGAGAGCTACCCGCACCTGCTGCCGCAGTACCAGCGCTTCTACCGGGGCGCGTACGCTCCGCAGACGTACACGCAGGAGGTGCACGCGACGGTGCAGGAGCTGCGCGAGCGCTGGGAGCTCACGGGCGCTCGTTTCGAGAGGCCGCGGCGGAAGGTGGGGCAGCTCACGATGGCCATGTAGGGCCGTTCGACCCATTCGCCAAACAAAAAGGTGACAAACAATAGATCGCGGCTGTGCCCGGGGTCTCGCTACAATCGAGGAGGATGCACCACCTCCACCTCACGCACGCCATCGGATGCACGCCCATAGTCGAGCTGCAGCACTGCAGTCCGAAGCCGGGCGTGCGCTTGTTCGCCAAGCTCGAGGGGTTCAACCCGACCGGCAGCGTGAAGGACCGCATCGTGCGGGAGATGCTGCTCGCCGCCGAGCGCGAGCCCGGCATCCGTCCAGGCGATACGGTGATCGAGGCCTCGACGGGCAACACGGGCATCGCGCTGGCGATGGTAGGCAGCGCGAGCGGGTACGACGTGCGGATCGTGATGCCGGAGAACGTTTATCCGGAGATCCCACGCGCCGTCGAGGTGTACGGCGCGTCCTTCATCGGCGACAACGTGCTCTACCTCAAGCCGGGTACGAAGGAGTGGTTCATGCCCTTCCTGCGCGAGACGTACCCACACCTGCTGCCGCAGTACGAACGCTTCTACAGGGGCGCCTACGCGCCCAGGAGCTACTCCCAGGACGTCGCCTCGACCGTGCAGCAGCTGCGCGAACGCGCCGGGCTCACGCCCCGCCACGAGGAGCCGAAGCGGCCGGTCGGGCAGCTACAGATGGCGATCTAGACCGACCCCCGGCACCCCACACCGGGGTCGAGGGCCAGGGGTCAGGGTCAAGGCCACCCAACTCCAGCACGCTCGAAGCGGCAGACTGCGGCCAGTCCCTTCGGCTAGGTTAGACTCTCGGTGGGCGAACATGCACCACCTGCATCTCACACAGGCCATCGGCGGCACGCCGCTGATCGAGCTGAAACACTGCAGCCCGAAGCCGGGCGTCCGGCTCTTCGCCAAACTGGAAGGCTGGAACCCCACCGGCAGCGTTAAGGACCGCATCGTCCGGCAGATCCTGCTCGCGGCGCAGCAGGAGGGACGCATCCGCCCGGGCGACACGGTGATCGAGGCGAGCACGGGGAATACCGGCATCGCGCTTGCCATGGTGGGACGCGCGCTCGGCTACGACGTGCGCATCGTCATGCCGGAGAACATCTTTCCGGAGATCGCGCGGGCCATCGCCGTGTACGGCGCGCCGATCGAGTGGGTGACGGCCGAGCAGGGCGTGCGCGGCGCCGTCGAGCTGGCACGGCGCCGCGGTGACGATGAGGGCTGGTTCTTCGTCGACCAGTTCGGCAACCCGGGCAACGTGCGCGCCCACTACGAAACGACGGGCCCGGAGATCCTCGAAGAGCTGCCTCAGGTCGATGTGCTGGTGGCCGGCGTCGGGACGGGCGGGACGCTGATGGGTGCCGGGCGGCGGCTGAAGGAAGCGAACAAAAGCACGAAACTCATCGCCGTCGAGCCGCACCCGGGCAACCAGCTCCAGGGGCTGAAGAGTCTGGCCGACGGCTTCATCCCGCCGATCCTCGATCTCAGCCTGCTCGACGGCAAGATCCTGGTGAGGAGCGCGCAGGCGTTTCGCGCGGCAGCGGAGCTGATGCGGCGCGAGGCGGTCTTCGCCGGGGTCTCGTCCGGCGCGGTGCTGCACGCCGCGCTGAAGTACGCCGGCCGCCTCGAACGGGCCAACATGGTGCTCATCTTCGCCGACAGCGGCTGGAAGTACCTTGCGACGAACCTCTGGACCGCCGTCTACGAGGGCGACGACGACGACCTAGACGAT
>JBIOYF010000188.1:0-24886 GCA_044870035.1 Dehalococcoidia bacterium | reverse complement strand
CGACTGCGCGCAGTCGCCCTACCGCCAGAACGGCAACGTGGTCCACGGCTACCCGGACTGGGACCAGGACGGCTGCACGGACTCCGACGAGCTCTGGGAGCCCAAGCCGGACAACTCCACGAAGTGTGGTGACGATCCCTGGAACCCGTTCGACTACGTGAGCGGAACAGACGTGAGCGGTACGTACGACGTAACCGTCATCGCCGCCCGCCAGGACCTGGGCGTACCGGGCTCTTACTACTACTGCGAGACAGACATCGACCAGAGCGGGAAGAACCTGACCACTCGCTTGCTGTGCTACCTAGACAGCCCTGCTCTCACGGTGAACCCGCAGGCGGCGGTACCGGCCGGCGCGAAGACCTGCCCGCCCGCGGCGGCGCAGTACTGCGGCGACGGCATGTCCGGCGCGCCCCCTCCAGGCACAACCGCGGGTACCTACCCGACGAACGCGCGGCTCCTTGCCGACGTGGACGATGTGCACACCGTGCTGACGGGCGTGCTTGACAACGTCCAGAACGTGATCAAGCTGCACGGCTGCTTCGAAGACCGCGACAACGCGGGCAGCCTCGGCGACGTCTACATGGACGCCATCATCAACGCCCACACCGGTCACGGCATGGTCAACCTCTGGACAGAGCTGAGCAACGGCCTGACCAACGTCCAGTGCCTCGCCGGCACGCCTCCGGGCACGGGCAGCCTCATGCCCGTAGACGCTGTGCGGCAGGCGCTGAAGGGCACGCCGCCGGCCGGTCGTGACAGTGACAGCGACGGCTGCCCGAACAGGGCGGAGCTTGGCGATACCCAGGCCACCGGTGGTCTCCGTGACCCGTCCAACCACTACGACTACTTCAACCCCACCGGGGACGGACTGAACCGCGTGGACGACATCCTAGCCGTGGTGAACCAGTACTTCCTGGACGACGCGCCCGGCGCACCGGACATGAGATCCCAGACGGACCGCACGAACCTCGCGGGGGGTAACGTCTGGAACCTGGGCCCGCCGAACGGCCAGCAGCGCGTGGACGACATCCTCGCTTCTGTGAAGCAGTACTTCCAGGACTGCGGAGGAGGAAACCCGCCCGCGCAAGATTCGGACGGTGACGGCCTGCCAAACACCTGGGAAACGAACGGCATCGACGCCAACGGCGATACCACTGCTGACCTAATCCTTCCCGGCGCGAATCCCAATCATAAGGACCTGTACATCGAAGCCGACTGGATGGCTGACATAGGCCACGATCACAACCCGGACGATAGTGCCATCAACGACGTGATCAACGCATTTGCAAACGTCCCCAACACGCTGGCGAACAATCCGGACCATGTCGATGGCATCTCCCTGCACGTCCTGCAGGACGAGCTTGTCGACGTCGGCGGGGTGAACCATGTCAACCTGATCATCTTTCTGGGTCGAGGGCCTGGCGCAGCAGACGACTTCGACGATTTCAAAGAGGCCGACTTCGGCACCGCCGCGGAGCGAGCCGATGCCAACGCGGTAAACATTCTGGCGGCCAAGCGCCTGGCCTATCGCTACACCATCTTCGGGCACAACTACAGCGAGTTCCCGGGGTCGTCAGGGATTGCCGAGCTCCCGGGCAACGACTTCCTGGTCTCTCTGGGATCGTTCACGAATTCTGTCGGGACGCGAGGTGAGCAGGCGGGGACGTTCATGCACGAGTTGGGGCACACGCTGGGCTTGCACCACGGTGGGGCAGACGATTTCAACTGCAAGCCGAACTACCTGAGCGTCATGACGTACGCGCGGCAGTTTTCCTACCTCGTGCCAGGCAGACCTCTCGACTATTCGCGAAGCTCGTTGCCTACGTTAAACGAGGCTTCGCTATCTGAGCCTGCAGGAATCGGCGGCCCGGCCGGCAGCCAGACGGTGTTTGGCCCTTCGCCGCCGGTCCTTGCGGCCGGTGACCAGCCCGTCAACTGGAACCGAGACGGGGACAGCACCGACGTGGGCGTCGCCGCGAACATCAACAACATCCCGGAGGCTTCGTGCGACGGTGGGGGTGCGGTTCTGACAGGTCACAGCGACTGGCCTTCGCTTCAGTTCGACTTCCGGTCGTCGTTAGACTTTGCCGACGGCTCGCGCGCGACCGTCCCGGTCGAGCCCGACTTGACAGCCAACGATGTGGCCGTGATGAAGGCGATTGCCGCGAAGCTCCACTAGGGACGAGCTACGGTGCTGAGTACCCTGGTTCCGGCACCAGCGGACTCGTTCGTGCCAGAGAGACGCTGCGCACTGCCATATGTCGTAGGCGCTGGCGAACGCGGCCGGCCAGCTGCCCTTATCCGAAGTTATGCGTTCGCGCGGCCGGTACGGCGGCGGTTACCGCAGGTAGCTCCATACGCTCAGTCATCACGTTGACGGCCCCTTCGTTGCGCTCTATGCGGCCGTGGACGATGAGCGCACCCGCCCCGGTCACCAGCTCCTTGTAGCGCTTCACCAGGGCGGGCGTCGTAATGATATTGATCAGGCCGTAGCGGTCCTCCAGTGTGTGGAAGACAAAGCCCTTCGCCGTCTCCGGCGCCTGCCGCACTGCGACGAAACCCGCCACGGTGACCTTCGCACCGTGCTCCAGCTTGTTCGCAACGTAGCTGGGAACGATACCTTCATGGAGCGAGAGCAGGTCCATGATGTGACCTCGGGAAACGATGCCGCCCTCAGTGAGCACGAGGTCCTCACGCACCCGATCACCGTTGGTCATCTCTCGCAGCGACACCATCTCCGCGTCGTAGGGAAGAGCGAGCGGCAGCTGCGCGTTCAGCGGCTGGTAGAACAGGCCGAGCTGCCACAGGAGCTCGCGCTCGTGCAGGCCGGTCCAGGCGAAGGCGCCGAGGCGGATCAGGTGCTCGATCGGCTCGCGGGACAATCGTGTCCGGCGCCAGAACTCCCAGAGCGAGGCGTATACGCCGTTGCCGGCCTCCTCGTCCAGTCGTTGGAGCCACGCTTCACCGAGGCCCTTGGCGTACCGAAAGCCGAGCCGGACGGCGTCGGCTTCGATCGTGCACTCAGCGCGGCTGTGGTTGACATCGACGCTGAGCAGCTCGACGCCGTTGCGGCGCATCTCGTTCGCGATGACGCCGGGACTGTAGAAGCCGAACGGCCATTCGTTGAACCAGGAGCAGTAGAACTCCAGCGGGTAGTAGCGTTTCACCCACGCGAGCTTGCCCGCCGTTTCCGCCATGGCGGCGGCGTGCGCCTTGGGGAAGCCGAACTCGGCGAACGCGAGGACTTTCTGGTAGATGCGCTCGGCGGTTTCGTTATCCACCTTGCCCGTTCGAAGGCAGCCTTCCATGAAGGCCTCACGCAGCTTCTCCATCTCCTGCCGCGAGCGTTTGCGGCTCATCGCCCGTCGCAGGCTTTCGGCCTGGCCCGCGGTGAAGCCCGCGACGGTCATCGATACCTCGAGCACCTGCTCTTGGAACACGATCACGCCCTTCGTTTCGCCCAAGATCGGCTCCAGGCAAGCATGGTCGTAGGTCACGGGCTCAACGCCCTGGCAGCGCAAGATATAGGGATTGACCGCGCCGCCCTGGATCGGGCCGGGCCGGATCAGCGCGACCTGCACGA
Source organism: Dehalococcoidia bacterium (assembly GCA_044870035.1). Classification (GTDB taxonomy): domain Bacteria; phylum Chloroflexota; class Dehalococcoidia; order DSTF01; family RBG-16-68-14; genus JBBDXS01. Next base: position 21,303 of record JBIOYF010000188.1, on the reverse strand, counting down.
CAAGGTCCTCGATGCAGCTGATCTTCAGCCGCAGGATCGCCTGCAGCTGCGCGCGCGATTGGATCTGGACGATGCCCAGGATGTCGCCGCGCTGGATCATCTCGTAGACCTGCGGGTCGTCGAGCGGGATGCGCACCGGATCGATGCGCCTGCCGTGCCGCTCTTCGATCAGCGCGAGCGATCGGTAGAGGTGACCCAGGCTGGGATAGCCTAGGAAGTCCATCTTGATAAACCCGGCATCCGCAACCGAGTCTTTGTCCCACTGGCAAATGTAACGCCCGTCCATCGCTGAAGGCTGCACAGGCACCTGCTCCACGATCGGTGTGCTGGAGATGATCACGCCACCGGAGTGCTGGCTCAGGTGACGGGGCTTGCCGACCAGCTCGTCCACGAGCTCAATAAACATTCGCCAGATGGGCGCGTGCATCCGGTCGCGGAACTCCGGCAACGCGCGCATCTCCTCGACGAGCGTCCCCGCGAACCGGCCGCGGATGCGCTTAGCGAGCTTATCGATGTCCGCTTCTGGTAATCCCAGCGCTTTCCCCACGTCGCGGATCGCCATCGGGTAGCGGTACTGGATCACGTTCGCGACGAGTGCGGCGTGCTCGGTGCCGTAGGTGGCGAAGACGTGCTCGAACATCTTCTCCCGCGCCTCGCGGGCGAAATCGATGTCGATGTCAGGGACGTCCTCCTTCTGGCGGGCTTCGTTCAAGAAGCGCCCGGCGAACAGCTGATACTTGATCGGGTCGATGCCGGAGAGCCCGAGCAGGTAACAGACCAGCGACCCGACGGACGAGCCGCGGCCGCGCGCGGGCAGCTCGTGCTGGTGGGCATAGCGCATCAGCTCCCAGTTACGCAGGAAGAAGCCAGCTTGCTCCGCCTGACGGATGAGGCCGAGCTCCTGGCGCAGCCGCTCCTCGATCTCCGGCGTGACGTGCCTGTAGAGCTCTCGCGCGCTTGCGAAACAGACCTCCTCTAAGTACGCGTCCGCAGACTTGCCGTCGGGCGCTTCGAAGTCCGGGAAGCGGTACGTAAGGTCTTTCGTCAGATCGAACGAGCAACGCTCCGCGATCGCGAGCGTGTTTTGCAACGCCTCCGGGATCTCAGCGAAGAGCGCCGCCATCTCCTCCGGCGATTTCAGATAAGACTCCGTATTCTTGCGCCGTAGGTGCTCTGAGGCGTCCAGCGTCGAGTGGTGACGGATGGCCACCAGCACGTCCTGAAGCCGGTGCCGCGCTCGTTCGTGGTAGTGGACGTTGTTGGTGGCGACGATACCGAGGCCGAGCTCCTTCGCGAGCTCGACCAGCCCGCGGTTACGCTGCCGGTCGCCGTAGACGAAGTTGTCTTGCAGCTCGATGAAGTAGCTATCGCGACCGAAGAGATCGACGTAGCGCCCGGCCGCCTGACGCGCGCCCGGTGTGTCATAGCTGGCGATGAGTTGTGGCACCTCGCCCTGGCGACAGCCCGAGAGGGCGATGAGCCCTTCGGTGCGGCCGGCGAGCTCGCCGGGATCGAGCGCGGGCGCGTCGCGCGGGCTCGAGAGGTGTGCTATCGAAAGCAGCCGGCTGAGGTTGGCGTACCCGCGCGGCGTCTCGGCGAGGAGGGTGAGGTGCGCAACATTCCCGGCAGGCCGGCGCAGCGTGATCTCCGCTCCGACGATCGGCTTGAGGTCCCACTCTTTCGCGGTTTGGGCGAACTCCATCGCGCCGGCCAGCCCGTCGTGGTCGGTCAGCGCCAGCGCTATGTAGCCGAGCTTTCGCGCTTGCAGGACCAGCTCGAGCGGCGTCGATGCGCCTTCGCGGAAGGAGAAGCAGGAGTGGCAGTGGAGCTCGATGTATTCAGCCATAGCGCTGCTCGTACCAACCATCACGGATGTCGTCACGAAATACGGTCACGGTCCGTCCATCGTCCAGCAGCAGCTCGTAGTAGGTCCGGGCGATCGGCTCCGCCATCCACCAACGGTCGTCCGTCCGGTAGCAGTCCAGCAGGCCGGCGACTTCTTGCCAGTGCGTGCCGGTCCGCAGCGCGCTGGGAGCGCCGCTGCTACCGGTACGCACCTGGACCTGCCGGGGAGTGTTCAGGCGTCGTAAGGCACGAGGACGCTCCGCTCCTCCGGATGCCTTGACCATGGGTCGACCTCCACAATGCGCGCGACAACATCGCGTCCGTAGCGGGCGCGGAGCTGCCGGATCGCGTCTCCGATCTGATTGAGGTTCTGCTGGGTGTCACTGAAGAGCTTGGCCTGCTTCGCGATCTCGCGTCCGATGCCGCTCAGCGTAACGCTGACGCTATCGACTGCTTGAGGCAGCTCGAGCAGCGAGAGGCGGGTCTTGATCAGCAGCAGCATGCGCCGATCGTCACCGGCCGGCTCGCGGAACGTCTCGAGCCGTTCCCAAACGATGCGCTCGTCGGCGAGGAGCTGGACGTGCATATGTCTTGCCGTGCGGCCATTGAGCCGCCGCACGAGACGCAAGACGATCTGCCGGCTCGCGGCCTGCAGCGCCTCGACCGCCACGACCGGCACATCGAAGCGCATACGCTCGGCCAGGACCTCATGCTGCTTTCGCGGTCGCAGCGGCTCGCGGTCAATGCCACTGGCGAGCTCCCACAGCCGTGCGCCCACCGCTCCGCCGAACTGCGCCTCCACGGATGGCTGGGGAAGGGCGGCAACGTCTCCTAGCGTTTCGAGAGCGAGCAGCTGGAGCCGTTGGACAACGCCGGCATCGAAAGGAAGCAAGGCGACGTCTCTGTCTTGCAGGAACTCTCGCTCGCGTGCTGGTGGCACAACACCCGCATCGCCCGGCGGCACAACAGCGGCCGCGACCAGCGCGACGAACTTTCCACCGGCGATGCCGGCACTGGGCAGCAGCCCCGTCTCATTCCGCACCGCCTCGACCAGCGCTCCAGCCAGAGCGAACTGGTCCTGGTGGTGTCCGTGCAAGCCGTCGACGCCGGCGTAGGCGCAGCCTAGTTCCGCCGGCTCGACAAACGGTGCGACTCGCTCCAACGCGTCCAGCATGGCGTCGAAGGTTTCCCGGTAGCGTGCCTGGTCAGCCTCCTGGAACATCGCGGAGGGGCAGAGCGCCTTAGCCTGGCGCAGAAGCAAGCCGGGATGGATTCCCGTGAGGTCCGATGAGGCCGCGACAACCCTGCCACGGTCAATGACAATGAGCGGCCGCTCGGTGAGCGCTGGATTGTCCCGCCGCTCGGCGGCGACGGCGAAGGATGGGACCAAGACGCAGGCGATGCGCATCCGGCTGGCCTCTCGAGCGGGGTAAAGACAGGATATAGAACAAACATTCTGTTGTCAAGCCGCCAATAGCCTCTCCCCAGCCCTGCCGGCCGGCTCAGCGGCCACGAGCAACTGGGTTGGTGTCTGGTAAGAGCCCTCAGCCGTTCGAGAGCTGCTTCTGGACCTCCGCGGCGATCGCGTCCACAACCTGGGGATTGGCCCAGTGGTTGTGCGCATGGCCGGCGTTCGCCACGTTGTCGACCTGCCGGTCCTCCGGCTTCGGGTCCTGCCAGTCGAGCACGCCGGCGAGCTTCTTGCCCACGAAGTCATGAGCGTCGTAGAGATTGAGCCAGCGCAGCCCCGTTGACACGTCGAATTGCTGCTTTCCCCAGCTCAGGGGAAACGTGACGTATTTGGCGAGCGGGCAGCCCATCGTGATCCAGGTCGTCAGCCCCTCGTAGTTAGAGCCTGCAGCTCGGAGCACGTCGTACGAGATGATGGTGCCTTGGGAATGCGCGACGAGGACCGTGCGGGTCGCCTTCGACATAGCGCCGGCGGCCTTCAGCGCTTCATGAAGCCGGTTCTGGACGCCGACCCTCACTCCGTTGCGGGCCACGTAGTTCGCGACATCGGCCACCGCTCCGTCCGCGACGCCTTTCAGCTTCTCCTTCACGAAACTAATGGCATCGCCAATGCCAAAACCCTGAATCCCGGCGCCCTCCTGCGCATCGGCCGCGAGCATCGCGGAGTACTCGCGGTAGATGCGGTTGAAAGTCTCATCCTCAACGGCCGCGAGAGGTGCAGCCTCCGGTTCCAGTAGCGAAGGGTGGACGAGGTCCTTTAGGTCCGACCGATCGCCCCAGTAGGAATCGTGGATCGCGACCTTTGCGGCAGCCGCGCCGAGCTTGGTCTTCAGCTTTCCTTGGAACGCCTGCGACCAGTCCTTCTTCTGCGCCCCCACGCCGTGAATGAGTACGACTGATACGGATGGCATGTTGCCTCCTTGCGAGCGGCTTCTGAGCGGCGTGAGTATAGCAGAACGAAGGCCGCGAACTACGCCGCAAGCGCGTCGGCCACGGCTTGACAGAGTTTGTATACTGGTGCGTCGCGCTGGTGGGGTTCCCGCTCCGTCCACCAATCATCCGTGAAGCCACCTGATGAGGGGGAAGGGCTATGTTTCGCATTGGCGTTCTGGTATCACTCGTGCTCGTCGGGCTCGTAGCGCTGCTTTTGAGCACCGGCGCTACCCACCGCCCGGCGGCGGCATCTCCGGGGACGATCGTGTTTCGCGATTCGGCGTACGGCCTCCCTCATATCTACGCAGATACCGACCTGGAGCTGGCCCGTGAGAACGGGCGCGAGATCGCCAAGGACCGACTGGGCCAGATCATTCTGATCAGCCGCGTCGGGCGCGGCACGCTCTATCAAGCCTTCGGGCTACTCCTCCCCAGTACGTTCAACGACGATGCAGAGACCCGCAGCGCAGGCTACACATCGTCTGAGCTGAACAGCATGTACGACAAGCTCCCCGCCGACGTCCGGGCCCTGATCCTGGAGTACTGCAAGGGCGTCAACGACACGATCGAGCAGATCTACGCGGGCAGCTCTCCCGAGCCGGCCGAAGTGTTCCTCCTCCGCTCGCTCGGCCTGGGCAACGATCTGTTCGGCAACGCGACGAACATCTCCGATCAGGTCGACCCGTATTACAAGGCCCCCGGCGGCGCGGACCCCGAGCGGCCCAACGCGGGCTTCCAGTTCACGCCGGAGCTGGCTTCCGCAATCGCCGTACTCCAGGTGCGCAACTTCGGCGACGCCGGCGTCAACGAGGTCTCGCTGCTCGATCAGCTCAACCGGCTGATCACCAAGTTCGGAGCGACGGACGGGCCAAACATCTGGAACGACCTGAGCTTCCTCAACGACCCGCTGGCGCCTTCGTCCGTCCCGGACCCAACGCTACCCGGCTTCGGCGGCCCGCTGGCCGGCCAGGAAGTCGCGGGTGCGGCAAGCGCTGCGGGCGACCAGCTACCGGCCTATCTGAACGCCGTGGCTAACTACGACTTCAGCAGCACGCTCGATGCCATCGAGCAGGCACGAGAAGAGCGTGAGACGCGGGCGCGCAGCCTGGGCGCCTGGCCGGCGCTCGGCAGCTACGCCTGGATGGTGGATGCCGCGCGTTCGGCGACGGGCAGCCCGTGGGTGGGCGGCTTCCCGCAGACGGGCATCCAGACGCCCTCGATCATGCATTACGTGGAGATGCGCAGCGCGGAGGGCGCAGACCACCGCATCCAGACGAACGGCATGGAGTTCGTCGGCGCGCCGCTGGTGCTGATCGGACAGACCGATAACGTGGCCTTCACCACGACGACCGGCGCGCTGAAGAACAACGACCTCTACTTAGACCAGCTCACTCTGGAGGACACCGACGCGCTCCGCTACAGCGACGAAGGTGCGCCGGCCCCGATGAACCTGCGCTTCGAGCAGATCAATGCAACGTTCGACCCGCCAACGTCCATCACCGCGTGGCGCACGCACGAGCGCGCCGGCAACGGTGGCTCGCGCACCGTGGAGGGCTTCCAGGGCGACGCCGGCGCCACAGCCGACAGCGCAACCGCGACGACGCTGACCGATAGCGGGGCGTTCGCCAGCGGCAGCTTCGCCGGCGGCTACGTCGCCATCGTCTCCGGTACCGGCGTCGGGCAGATGCGCTCGATCGCGTCCAGCACGTCGAACACGCTGACGCTGACCGGCAGCTGGACGGTCACGCCCAACGCAACGTCTCAGTACGTGGCCGTACAGGCGGGCAACCAGATGATCGCGATCTCGCGCGACCGCGCCTACTGGTTGGAGGAGACCACGACGGCCCTCGGCTTCTCCTACTTCCAGCGTGCGGAGAGCGTGCTCGATATCCGCCGCGGCGTCCGGCTCATCCCCAGCGCCCACCACTTCTTGTCAGCAGACAACCAGGCGTTCAACAGCATCGGCGACGACCTGAGCCCCGATGACGGCAACCTTGGCTACTACGCCTCGGGCTTCTGGCGCGTCCGCCAGGACGGCACGGATCCGCGGCTGCCGCTGGACGGCACACAGCCGGACCCGCTCGTCTACCTCAGCGGTACCGTCGGCAGCGCGACGGCGAACACGCTGACAGATACCGGCGCGTTCACCGGCGAAGATCTGTCGGCGCTGCCTGTCAACTACCGGCTCAACAACCCAACGCAGCGCGGCATCGAGTACATCGTGGCGATCACGGGCGGCACGGGTTACAAGCAGACACGCCGCATCTCGACGAACGACAATGACACCCTCACGACAGAGGAAGACTGGGGCGTGACGCCGGCGCCCGGCGATACGTTCGAGGTGTACCAGATCTACGGCTTCCCTGAGGCGATCAACCCGCCGAGCGGCTTCTCAGCGAACTGGAACAACCGCGCCGCCACGGCGGACGACGCGCCCCTGGGACGCCAGCACCGCGTGATCGACATCCTGGAGCGGCTCTCGACCGACAGCTCGATCACGCGTGACGACCTGCGGCAGCTCAACAAGGACGTCGCCGGCCTGGACGGCAAGGGAGCCTTCGGACGTTTCATTATTCCGCGCGTCCGCGAGGCCGTCAACGGTGTCGGCAACGGCGGCAACCCGGCGGTCGACACCGTGCTCGCCGATCTGGAAGCGTTCCAGGGCGGGCCGATGGCGGGCCGCAACTTCATCGATCCCGTCACCGCCACGACGACGGCGGGCGAGATTCCATTCCTGAACAGCCTGATCTCGCATCTCTCCAGCGCGATCTGGGGCGATGAGCTTTCCGGCACGGGCATCGGCAATCCCGGCGGATCATTCGGCCTGGACGTCGTCCAGCACACGATCGATTCCGTAGCTGCGGGCTCGAGCGGCGCCTACGGTCAGGTCTACACGGGCGACTACTTCAACGGGACCGACTGGCGCGTCGTCGTGCGCGACGCCTTCGCGCAGACGATCACCGACCTGGGCGGCGGCATTCCCGCCGATGGGACACGCGGTCAGAGCAACTACGTGCACCCACTAGCGGCGCTCTTCCCCAACCTGGTGTTCGACCAGACGCCGGCCGGTAACCGCGGCATCTGGGAGCAGAACATCGAAGCCGGGCCAACGGTGCGCGGCGAGTTCATCTTCCCGCTGGGCCAGAGCGGCTTCATCGACTCCGGCGGTCTGCCCAGCGACCACTCCGATAGCCTGCACGACACCTGGCGCGACTGGCGCTTTGTGCCGATGCTGCACGTGACCGAGGACCTGACCCTGGACCCGGACGGCGACGTCGACAACGACGGCGTGCTCGACGCGTTCGAGCGCTGGTACTTCGGCTCAAACAGCCCGGCTCCCAACTCAGACGCGGACGGCGACGGCCTCAACCTACTGGGAGAGTACTACTTCGGCTCCGATCCAACGGACGCCGATACCGACGACGATGGCTTTCCTGACGCCGGCGATAACTGCGCCGCATCGCGCAACCCCGGCCAGGAGGACCTGGACGGCGACGGCGCCGGAGACGACTGCGACCGCGACCTGGACGGCGACGACTGCTTCAACTCGAACGAGAAGTTGAGCGATGAGATGCGCGGCGGCGACCGGGACTTCCACAACCCCAATGACTACTTCAACCCAACGCACGACCGCGAGAACCGCATCGACGACGTCCTCGCCGTCGTCATGCAGTACTTCAAGGACGACAACGACGGCAATCCAGGGCTGCCGCCCTACGCGGCGGGCTACAATCCGGACACCGACCGCACGCTGGCTGGACCGGAGCTATGGCGGACCGGCCCGCCGGACGGCCTGCAACGTGTGGACGATATTCTCAACCAGATCCACCAGTACTTCCACGACTGCGCCTAAACCTCTGGGTTAATACCGCGGAAAGGTCCGGCCGCCCCTCTTGGGACGGCCGGACTGGTTCCGGGCAGCTTTCCAGCGCTCTCCGGACGTTAGATTCGGCGTAGCAGCGCGGCATCGCGGTCCGGCCGCCCCTCTTGGGACGGCCGGACTGGTTTCCGGGCAGCTTTCGCCAGCGCTCTCCGGACGTTAGATTCGGCGTAGCAGCGCGGCATCGCGCCGCGGGCGTGTTCGCTACGTTGCAACGGAGGTTGCTACTGGAACGAGACCTTGCCGAACCGCAGTACCGGCTGAGACGCAGCACCCGCCGACGCCGGACGATCGAGCTGTTTGTCGATCCAGTGGAGGGGTTGACCGTCGCGGCGCCGGCACGGGCAACACAGCAGGAGATCGACGCCTTCGTACGCCAGAAAGCGCGCTGGATCAAGCGTGCCCTGGCGGGCGCCGGCAAGCGCGAGCACCTTCTCGAGCGGCAGTTCGTGACCGGCGAGGGCCTCCCCTACCGGGGCGAATCGTTGCTGCTATACGTCGTCGCCGAGGAGCGCGCGCGATCGCGCGTCGAGCTGGACGGGAGGCGGCTCGAGGTCCGACCGCCGGCTGTCGGCGCATCGGAGCGGCGCGCTGCGGTTGTCGAAGCGATCGAGGGCTGGTACCGAGCACAGGCCAAGGCTGTCTTCGCAGAACGGGTCCGCTGCTACGCGCCGCAGACCGGCGTCGAGCCGAAGCAGATCGTCGTTCGCGCGCAGAAGACACGCTGGGGGAGCTGCGGCAAGGACGGAACGCTGTACTTCAACTGGCACTTGCTCATCGCGCCGCCGCCGGTGCTCGACTATCTCGTAGTGCACGAGCTGTGCCACCTGCGGCAGGCCGGCCATGGCCGTAGGTTCTGGTCCCATGTAGCCCGCGTCATGCCGGACTACCCGGCGCGCCGCGCCGAGCTCCGCCGAGACGGCTGGCGTTATCGGCTCGTCTAGGCGACGCACCCCGCTCTGTTAGCATTTCGCAAGAGACTTGCCCTTCGGCGTTATGGGATGGCAAGGCCGCGCGGTCTAAACTCCGGCCCAAGGAACAAGCGGGCTGGGGGTACGGTGCGCTATGCGGACGCAGCGATCCGGCCTTCCTCCGCTGCACCGCATGAAGCTGAGGACCGCCGGCCTGGGAGTACTTCTCCTCGCTGAACTAGCGTTGCTGCAGGCGGCGCCGAGCACGGGCGCTCAGGAACCCATAGGCCACTATCAGGACTTCGGCGACACGGCCGGCTTTCTGAACATCCTCCCGCCGGGTCAGGACGGCGTCCTGAACGGTCCGGAGGCGCTGCAAGCGCAAGGCGGTCAGTATCCTCCGCACGTCCGCGACCAGCTGCACATGTACGGTGACCTGGTCTACAACACGCCGGGCCTCACGAACACGCGTCTGACGGAATTCTTCAAGGACGCTTCGTTCGGCGTCCAGGAGGACGACATCGATCGGGTGTACTCACCAACTCCTGGCGTCACGGTGATTCGCGATAAGAGCTTCGGCGTGGCGCACGTCTTCGGTGAGACGCGCTACGCGACGATGTTCGCTCAGGGGTACACAGGAGCAGAAGACCGGCTGTTCCTGATGGACGTCTTGCGGCACCTCGGCCGCGCGCGGCTTTCGGAGTTCCTCGGCGCGTCCGAGGCGAACCAGGCATTCGACCGCGACCAGATGGCCGTGGCGCCATACAAGGAGGAAGACTTCACGGCGCAGTTGCAGGCGATTATGAACTCCGGCCCCGAGGGTCAGGCCGGGTACGCCGACCTGCTGGCGTATGTGGACGGCGTAAACGCGTATATCAACGAGGCGCTGGCGGACCCGACGAAGATGCCGGCAGAGTACTTCGCGCTGCAACAGACACCCGATCAGTGGATCCCAGAGGACACTGTGGCGATCGCGTCGCTGGTCGGCGGGATCTTCGGCAGGGGTGGAGGCGGAGAGCTGACAAACTTCTGCGGACTGGAGAGCATGACCTCGACGCTCGGCGACGCAAGCCAGGCCCGGGCGATCTTCGACGACCTGCACTTCGCCAACGACCCTGAGGCGCCCATGACATCGAGCATTACGATGCCGTACATGAGCGACCTCGGCCCAGTGGATCCTGCGGCGCATCCAGACATTAACTGCGCTAGCCTAACGCCGATCGATTCGAGCGCGCCATCATTACAGGCTCTCCTGGACGCGATCAGCGAGGGCTTCCTGGGCTTGCCCACCTCCGAGAGCAATGCCGTGCTGGTCGATGGGCAGCACACCGACGACGGCCACCCGATCGCGGTATTCGGGCCGCAGACTGCGTACTTTATCCCGCAGTTGCTCGTCGAAAAGGACGTACACGGGCCAGGCATCGATGCGCGCGGTGCGGCCTTCGCCGGGACAGACCTGTACGTGCAGCTTGGTCGCGGGCGAACTTTGGCTTGGTCGGCCACCTCCGCTGGCGCCGACAACATCGACCAGTGGGTGCTGAAGCTCTGCGAGCAGGCTGGTGGCTCACCAACCGTGAGTTCGATGGGCTACGAGCACAACAGTGTCTGTAAGCCCATCGAGGCGTTCGATCACGTCCAGGTGGCAAAGCCGAGCGCCGGCGGCATCCCGCCGGTCTGCCCGCCCGTGTCGCAGCCTGACTGTACGCCGATCGTCCTGACCACGCGGATCGAGCGGTCGGCGGACTACGGACCGATCGTCGCGCGCGGAACGCTGGACGATGGGACACCAATCGCGATCGCAACGCTGCGCAGCACGTACCAGCAGGAGCTGAGCTCGGCGCGGGGGTTCCGACGGATCAACGACCCGACGTTCATGACCGGTGGATTCGACTCGTTCCGGTCGGCCATGGGCGACGGTGTCGACTACACGTTCAACTGGTTCTACATCGACGACGCGAACATCGGCTACCAGCACTCGTGCAAGTGCCCCCAGCGCGCGCAAGGAGTCGACCCATACCTCCCGGCGTGGGGCACCGGGCAGTGGGACTGGCAGGGATTCATACCGCTCGCGTCGCAGCCGTCCGAGCTGAACCCAGCCCAAGGCTGGCTCATCTCCTGGAACAACAAGCAAGCGCCGGGCTTCACGGCCAATGACCGCGAGTTCTATTACGGGCCGACGTATCGGAGCCAGCTGCTGCAGCGCCTTTTGGAAGCTGCAATCGCCGGCAACAACAAGGTCGACCGCGCGGACGTTGTCAGTGTGATGGAGGATGCCGGGACGGTCGATCTGCGCGGGCAGGAGGTGCTGCCGCTCCTGCTGGACGTAATGGGCGGCATCGCTCCGCCCGGAGCCGACCCGCGCGCGCCAGCTATGCGCGACCGGCTCGTCGCGTGGGCCGCCGCGGCCGCACACCGGCGCGACCGCGATCACGACGGCGCGTACGATGACCCGCAGGCGCCGGCGATCATGGATGCCTGGTGGCCGCGGCTCACGCACGCCGTCTTCGACGCGTCTTCGGGAGACGCGATCGCGAATCTGCATCTCACGATTGATGACGGGAACCGGGTCATCCACCGCGGCTCGGCCTTCCAGGACGGGCTGTACGGTCACGTGAACCATGACCTACGTCAGGTCCTGGGCCAGCCGGTCGCGGCGCCCTGGTCGCGCACGTACTGCGGAGGCGGCGCCTTGACGGCCTGCCGGACGGCGCTGTGGGACTCGCTGTCGCAGGCTGCCGTCGATCTCGAGGCCGAGTTCTCGGACCCGGATGTCCCAGACTGGCGCCGAGCCATGGCGTACGAGGACGTTCGGCATACGGCCGTCGGCGTAACCGGCGTCGAAGCGATCCACTGGATCAACCGTCCGACGTTCCAGCAGGTGGTCCAGATCGGCAGCGACGCCGACCTGGACGGTTGTTCGGACAAGCGGGAAGGCGGGACTGACCCAATGCAGGGCGGGCATCGTAACCCATTCTATTTCTGGGACTACGCCGACATGCCCGTCGAGAGCCCGCCAGGATCGGGTAACTTTGCCCGCGACAAGAGAGTACGCATCGACGATGTCCTAGCCGTCGTCACCCGGTACTTTGCGAACGATGCGAACGGAGCGGCACTTGTGAACAGGAACTCCGATCCACGATCAGCCCCGCCGGCGCAAGGCTACCATCCGGCGTTCGACCGCGGCGGCATTGTTGGTCCACTGCACTGGAACGTGCGGCCGCCTGACGGCAAGATCCGTATCGACGACGTCCTGGTCGTCGTCTACCAGTACTTCCACGACTGCGCCTAAGCCAGCAGCGGCCGCGGGCGTGCTACACTGACGCGTCGTGATCCGCATCGACCGCATGTACATCTCCCCGGTGAAGTCGCTGGCGCTCAGCGAAGTCACGCGTGCGTTCCTTGATAAGCCCGGCATCGCCGGCGACCGCGCGTTCTTCCTGGTCGACGCGGCCGGCCAGCTGTTCACGCAGCGCGACCACGGGCCGCTGGTGCAGATCAAGGCGTGGTACGACGTTACGACGGGCGAGCTACGGCTCGCGTTTCCCGACGGACGCTGTCTTTCAGGCGTGCCCGAGCCGGCCGAGGCGATCTCCACGCCGTTCTTTGCAGCACGGCCAGTCGAAGGCGCCGTGGTGCGCGGTGAATGGAACGAGGCGCTGTCCGAGTTCGCGGGCCAGGCGCTCCGGCTCGTGAAGGCGACCACGCCGGGCAGCTCTTTCGACGGCTTTCCGCTCTCACTGTGCTCGACAGCGTCACTTGAAGCGCTGGCCGGCGCCGCCGGCCAAGCTAGCGTCGATGGGCGGCGCTTTAGGCAGAACATCTACATCTCCGGCGCATCGCCGCACCAGGAGGACGAATGGGTCGGCCGCGAGGTGCGCGTTGGGAAGGCGCTCCTGCGTGTCAAGATGCGGGACCCGCGCTGCGCCGTGACGACGCACAGCCCCGAGACGGGCGAGATCGACATGAACACCCTGAAGATTATCGCCTCGTACCGGACGGAGCAGCCGAAGGAAGTCAACTTCGGCGTGTACTGCACCGTCGCCGAGCCGGGCGAGGCCTCGCCCGGCGACGAAGTGGTCCCGGCGAACTGACCCATGCTGAAGGCCTGGGCTACCCGCAGGCTGCATGCCAGGGCTACCGCCGAGCGCTAGTACGTGGAGACGTTGAGCTCCTCGATCTTGCCCTCGACAAGGTAGACCACACGTTCGCAGATGTTCGTCACGCGATCGGCGATGCGCTCCAGGTTGTGCGCGACCCAAGTGAGGTGCGTGGCGCGCTCGATGTTGGCGTCGTCAACCATCAGCTTGACAAGCTCGCCGTATACCTTGTCGTAGAGCGCATCGACCTCGTCGTCTTCGTTGCAGATTGCGCGTGCGCGGACGGCGTCGCGGTCCTTGAGCGTCTCGAGGCTGGCGATCAGCATGCGCCGCGCGATCTCTGCCATGCGCGGAATATCGACGTACGGCATGAGGGGCGGATCGTCCGACAGCATGAGCGCGATCTTGGCGATGCCCTCTGCGTGGTCGGCCATACGCTCCAGATCGACGATGATGTAGAGCACGGACACGATCGTGCGCAGGTCGCTCGCAAGCGGCTGCTGCGTGGCGATCAGCTCGAGGCACTTCTCCTCGATCTCGTAGCGCTTCCGGTTTATCCGCAGGTCGTCGGTGATTACCTGTCTGGCGAGATCGAGGTCGCGTTCGGTGAGCGACCGCACGGAGCGTTCGATAGCGTTGTCGGCCAGCGTGGCGAGCAGCAGCATCTCTTCCTGGATTTCGGTGAGCTGACGGTCGAACCCGGTGCGTGTAGTCATGCTCTCCCCTAGCCGAAGCGGCCGGTGATGTAGTCTTCGGTTCGCTTCTCTTTCGGATTGGTGAAGATGGTGCTCGTCGGCCCGTATTCGATGAGTTCGCCGGCGCGGTCTGCGGCCATCATCATCACAGCAGTATAGTCCGCCACGCGCGCGGCCTGCTGCATGTTGTGCGTCACGATGACGATCGAGTATTCGCGAGCCAGCTCCCGCATCAGGTCTTCGATCTTGAGCGTGGCGACCGGGTCGAGCGCGCTGCACGGCTCGTCCATCAAGATCACCTCGGGCTCGATCGCGAGCGCTCTCGCGATGCAGAGCCGCTGCTGCTGCCCGCCCGAAAGCGCCAGCGCGCTCTTGTGCAGCTTGTCGTGCACCTCGTCCCAGAGCGCGGCCTGGCGCAGCGCGTGCTCGACGATCTCGCTTAGCTTGCCGTCGTAGCCGTTGATGCGCGCGCCGAACGCGACGTTGTCGTAGTTCGACTTCGGGAACGGGTTCGGCTTCTGGAACACCATGCCGATCCGGCGCCGCACTTCGACGGCGTCGACGCCGCGCTCGTAGATGTTGCGGCCTTCGAAGAGCACGTCGCCTTCCATGTGAAAGCCGGGAATCAAGTCGTTCATGCGGTTGAGGCAGCGAATGAGCGTGCTCTTGCCGCAGCCGGACGGGCCGATGATCGCCGTGATGCGCCGCTTCGGTACGGGCAGGGTGACGTCTTTCAGCGCGCGGAAGCGCCCGTACCACGCGTGCAGCGCCCGGATCTCCATGGCGACATCTTGCGGGGCATCCGTAGCATCCATGCTCTCTATTCTAGCCGTTGCGGGCACGGCCGCGTACTGGAGCGGTGGTGTCACCATGATCGCTTCCTTTCGAACCAGTTGCGGAGAATGATCGCCACACCGTTCATCGCCAGCAGCACGATGAGGAGCACAAGAATGCCGGCGGCGGCGTTCGTCTGGAATTCAGCCTGTGGCCGCGAGACCCAGTTGAAGATCTGGATCGGGAGCGCCGTGAAGCGGTCCATCGGTCCGCTAGGGGTGAAGGGGATAAATAGCAACGCGCCGAGCATGATCAGCGGTGCCGTCTCGCCGATCGCCCGCGAGAGCGCGAGGATCACGCCCGTCATCATCGACGGCAGCGCGGCCGGCAGGACTTGGAATCGAACGGCCTGCCAGCGGGTCGCGCCGAGCGCGAACGATCCGTCGCGGATCGATTGTGGGACGGCGCGCAGGCCTTCACGCGACGCGACGATGATGATCGGAAGGATCAGGAGCGCCAACGTCAGCGAGCCGGCCAGGATGCTGCGGCCCAGGTCCATCGCTCGTACGAAGACGGCAAGCCCGAGAATGCCGTAGACGATCGATGGCACACCGGCCAGGTTATTGATGTTCGTCTCGATGATGCGCGTGACCCAGTTGCGCGGCGCGAACTCCTCCAGGTAGATGGCTGCGCCGATACCGAGTGGCACGGCAAAGAGGGCGGTAAAGCCCATGAGCCAGAGCGTTCCGTAGAGGGCCGCCTTGATGCCAGCCTGCTCGGGGTGGCGCGAAGGGAAGCTGTTGACGAAGTCCCAGCTTAGCCGGCTTAGCCCGTCGCCGGCGACGGTGACCAGCAGCAGCGCGAGCGTCGCAATGCCGGCCAGCGCCGCACCGAGGCAGACGACCGCAAACAGCGCGCCGGACGCACGCCGGACTTGCAGCCGGCGCCGGAAGGCGACCGTCTCGATCATTCGTACACCTCCCGGAAGCGGCTGAGCAGCCATTGGGCCGCGACGTTAAGAAGCAGCGTAGCGACGAAGAGCACCAGCCCGACGGCGAAGATCGTGCTGTACTCCAGCGTGCCACGAGGCGTATCGCCCAGGCTGACCTGGACGATGTAGGCGGTCATCGCCTGCATGCCTTCGAGCGGATTCCAGCTAAGGTTCGGCTGGTTGCCGGCGGCGATCGTCACGATCATCGTCTCGCCGACGGCGCGGGAGATCGCCAGGATCGCCGCCGCCACGATGCCTGAGAGCGCCCCGGGCACGACGACGCGTGTCGCCACCTCGAAGCGATTGGCGCCCAACCCGAACGCGCCTTCACGCAGCGACTGCGGCACCGCTCGCATCGCGTCTTCGCTCAATGACGAGACAAGCGGCAGGATCATGATGCCTATCGCGATGCTGGCGGCAAGCGCGTTGAACGTACCGATGTCGACGAAGACGGCCTTGAGCACGCTCGGCGTGAGGAAGGTGAGCGCGAAGTAGCCGTAGACGACCGTCGGTATGCCGGCGAGCAGCTCCAGGATCGGCTTGATGACCGCGCGCACGCCGGAGGGCGCGTACTCGCTCAGATAGATGGCGGCCGCCAGCCCGAGCGGCACCGCGACCACCATCGCGAGAAACGACATGAGCAGCGTGGCCGAGAGCAGCGGCAGGATGCCGTAGTGCTTGTTCGTGAAAGAGGGCGTCCACTCCGTTCCCGTTAGGAAGTCCACGAAGGAGACGTGCCGGAAAAACGACGACGACTCCTCCAGCAGCACGACGACGATCGCGAACGTCGTGAGCACCGAAACGAGCGCGCAGAGAAAGAGCGTCGTGTAAATGATCGCCTCGCGGGCGCGCCGCAGGCGCACGTCGAACGCCTTTGGCCGGCGCACGCGCGAGACTCTCGTTACATCGGCGGTAGCTAGAGCCAACGTCTTACCTCACCATGTTGGACAACGTCCGACACCCCCGCTCGGGAGGACCGTGAGCGGAGGCGCCAGGAAGCGGCAGGCCGTGCTGCCTATCAAGGAAGCTTTGCCAGGCCCTCCTGGTACACATCGGCAGGCGCCTTCACGTAGCCGACCTCTTCAACCAGCGCCTGGCCCTCGGTCAGGTAGAACCGGACGAACTCCTTGACTTCCGGTCGAGCCAGCGCATCGTTACGGAAGTAGACGAAGAGCGGCCGGGAGAGCGGCTTGTAGGTGCCGTCGAGCACCGTCACCGCTGATGGCTGCACACAACCGCCGCCGTCGTCTACGCCGAGCAGCTTCAGCTTGTCGGCGTTCTCCTCATAGTAGGCAAGGCCGAAGTAGCCGAGACCGCCGTCGTCGCCGGCCACGCCCTGCACCAGGGTGTTGTCGTCTTCGCTCGCCTGGTAGTCGCCGCGGCTGTCGTCCTGCTTGCCGTTGATCACCTCGGTGAAGTAGTCGAACGTTCCGGAGTCCGTCCCGGGGCCGAACAGGTTCAGGTCCTTGTCCGGGAAGGCGTCCCGGACCTGATTCCAGTTCGTGATGGTACCTTGTGCGGCGGGCTCCCAGATCTTCTTCAACTCCGCGACGGTCAGGCAGTCGACGAAGTCGTTTGCCGGGTTCGTGACGACCGCAAGACCATCGAACGCGACCTCGAACTCCGTGTACTCGATGCCCTTGTCGGCGCAAGCTTGCGCCTCGGTGTCCTTGATCGGGCGAGAGGCGTCGTTGAAGTCGGTCTCGCTGTTGCAGAACTTCTCAAAACCGCCGCCCGTACCGGCGATGCCGGCGGTAATCCGTACGTGCGAGTACATCTTGCCAAACTCCTCCGCTATCGCTTCGGTGATCGGGTAGACCGTACTGGAGCCGTCGCCGTCGATGCTGCCGGAGAGGTTGGGCACCGTCGTGCCGCCGTCCGTCGTGGCCGAGGTGGGCCGGCCGTTCGTTCCACCGTTGTCACCGCCGCAAGCGATCAGCATAATGGCTGCTATGCCGACCGCCAGCATCGCCCCGCGCAGGACCGGTACGCTAGCGGGCCGCCTCGCCGCGACTCCTCCTGCTGGTCCATCCATTCGTGGTTGGGTCCTCCTTCACTTTTGGCTCTTTCCTAGTCTCACGGTAGCCTGCGCGTGGTTAACGCGTGGTTAACGCGGGTGAACGATGGGTAAAAGCTGAACGCCGCTTCGCGAGTGATAATCAGTCGAGCGCACCGGGGGCCTTCGCCAGGAGACCCTGATGCCGGCACCTCGTGCCGAGACTGGAAGGCCCCGGCTATTTGGCTGGCGCCGCGGGAAGAGAAAAGCTGAAGACCGAGCCGCCGCCCTGCTCGCTTTGCACGGCGACGCTGCCGCCGTGCGCCTCTACGGTGTGCTTCACGATGGCCAGGCCCAGGCCGGTGCCGCTCCCTGAGCGGGCGCGGTCGACCTTATAGAAGCGCTCGAAGACGCGCGGCAGGTCCGCCGGTGCGATGCCAACCCCCGTATCCCGTACGCGGACCACGACGCTGCCGTCCTCGCAGGTTGCAGCGACCCGGACCGAGCCGCCGGACGGGGTGAACTTGAGCGCGTTATGAATGAGGTTCAGGGCCACCCGCTCGAGCCGTTCCGCGTCGCCGACGATGTCCGGCAGCGCTCTTCGCGACTCTAACGCCAGATTCACTCCCTGGCGTCGCGCCGGGAGCTGCAACCGCTCGACCGCGTGCGTCAGGACGTCGTTGATGTCGAGTGGCTCCTTGGCCATCGGCAATTCGCCCGACTCGATCCGCGAGAGCTCCAGGAGCTCCTCCAGGATCTGCACCATGCGGTCGATCTCGCCGTCAGCGCGGGAGAGGAACTGGCTTGTGGCTGTTTCGTCTTCCATCGCGCCACTCTCGAGCGTCTCGATTACCGACTTCAGCGACGCGAGCGGCGTGCGCAGCTCGTGCGAGACGTTCGCCACGAAGTCGCGCCGCACCTGCTCCGTACGCTTGACGTCGGTCAGATCGTTGATCACGACGAGCGCCGACCACTCGTCGCCGGCCACCGGCGTCGTGAAGACGCGCAGATGCGTGCGGCCGGGCTGGTCGATGAGCGCGGAGTGGCGCGCGCCGTCCTGCTGGCTGGCCCGCAGCGCGTCGCGCACCTCTTCGTGGGGCATCACGAAGGCGAAGGAGCGGCCGACGAGCTCCTCCTGCGGGCGATCGAAGAGACGCTCCGCTGCGATGTTGGCGAACGCAACCTGTCCTTCCCGGTCGACCGCGAGGACCGCGTCGACGCTGCTGTTGAGAGCCGCGACGAGCCGGTCGCGTTCTTTAGCGGCGGCGGCCAGCACCGCCTCGCCGAGCGCAGCGGCGTCTCCGGCGGCGCGGGTCAGGCGATCGATCCTACGGAGGAGCAGGGCGCCGATCGCGAGCGCGATCAACGTCACGGTCGCGGCGGTCGCGACGACGGCGAATAGGACGGTCATGCCAAGCTAACCCTCGAAGCGGTAGCCGGTGCCGCGCACCGTGATCAGCCGCGCCGGCTTGCTCGGCTCGTCCTCGATCTTTTCGCGCAGCCAGCGGACGTGCACGTCGACCGTGCGCGAGTCGCCCGCGAAGTCGTAGCCCCAGACCTGGTTGAGGAGCTGATCGCGCGTGAAGGCGCGGCCGCGGTTGCGCATCAGGAACGCGAGCAGCTCGTACTCTTTCGGCTTGAGCGCCAGCGGTCGGCCCGAACGAAACGCCTGCCTGCGCCCGAAGTCGACTGCGATCTCGCCGGCGCTTAGGCTCTCGGCGTCCGGCTGCTGACCCTGCTCCGCCCGGCGCATGAGCGCCCGCACCCGCGCGACCAGCTCGCGCATGCCGAACGGCTTCGTCACATAGTCGTCCGCGCCGATCTCCAGCCCGACCACCTTGTCGACCTCCTCGGTCTTGGCCGTGAGCATCAGGATCGGCGTCCCCATCTCGCGGCGCAGCATGCGGCAAACTTCCAGTCCGTCCATCTTCGGCAGCATCAGATCGAGGACGATCACGTCGGGCCTTTCGCCCCGCGCCGACGCAACGGCCGCTTCGCCATCGCCGGCCGTTCTCACCTGGAAGCCCTCGCGTTCGAAGTTATAGCGGAGCGTAGCTACCAGCGTGGGCTCATCTTCGACAATCAGGATCTTCTTCACGTCGTTCCGTGGCAATTGTACGGTGAAGCACGTACGCCCTGCCAGGCGAGGCCGTTGACGTGCGGACGCAAGGCGCGCGATACTGACCCTGGGTGGCGGGGAAGAAAGGACTTGTTATATGAGGACAGCACTATTCTCGATCGCCTTCCTGTTCGCTGCCATTGGTGCTCTCGCGACGGTCGGCACGCCGGGGGCGCACGCGCAACAGAGCGCCTGCAAGCCCAACCCAAGTCCCGTGAACGCAAGCGATCCGAGCATCATCGTCACTGCGCCGGCAGCCGGTGCTTCAGCGAGCAGTCCGATCCGCGTTACAGGCCAGGCTCGCGTCTTCGAGGCGACCGTGAGCCTAACGCTGTACGACGGTAGCGGCGCGGAGATTGCGTCGACGACGACGAACGCAGCCGAAGGTCAGGTACTCTCGCCGTTCAGCACTGACGTCTCGTATACGGGAGCGACGCTCGCATCGGCTTGCCTCTGGGTCTTCGAGGCGAGCGCTCGAGACGGCTCGCCCGTGAACGTCGTGCAGATACCGCTCGGCGCTGCCGGTCTGCCAACGACCGGGAGTGGCGGACGCGGCGACTTAGGGCACTCGATCGCGTGGCTGTTCGGCGGGCTGACCGTCGCGGGTGCCGCCTTAGCGGCTGGAGGCTGGCTGGCGTTCCGGCGTCCTGCGTAGTTTCGCAGGCCACCACCGACACGTCGGCTCCTACGTTTGCGTTCCGTCACGTCCCGTGGTACGGTGAGCCTTCAAAAGCTGGCCGCCGGAACCAGGCTATGAGCACCGTCTTTGTTGGCAACCTGCCCGCTGAAGCTACCGAGGCTGAGTTGCGCGCGTTGTTCGAGCCGTTCGGGGCGATTCAGTCGTTGCGACACATCACTCGCCGGCAGATGGCGTTCATCGAGCTCGCTCCAGAGGCGGCCGACGCCGCCGTGGAAGGCCTGCGCGGCAAGCAGCTCCAAGGTCGGACGCTCGATGTGGCGCTGGAGGGCGGCTCCGGTGGGCGTCCGGGTGGCTTCCGGCCCGGCCGGTCGCGTCGCCGCCGCTAGCGCGTCCCTGGCGAACTCGGGAGCTGGTTAGATCGCGCCTTGCTGGGCCAGCGAGCGCAGCAGGACGACCAGGCCGGCCGCGAAGACTGCGCCGGCGCTGCCCACTGGGAAAGCGCGTACCACGAACGATGCCAAGGCGCTCTTCGAGGCGAGGCGCCGCTGCACGTTCGAGATGAGCGGCACGCGTTTCGAGATCGCTCCGGCATAGACCAGCGCGAAGCCGATACCGCTGAGCACACCGGCCAACCCGACGCTGAACGCGAGGATCAGCACCAGCCCGAACGCCACACGATGGAGCGCGATCGCGCTCAGCATGACGACGATCGCAGAGGGGCACGGCAACAGGCCGCCGAAAATGCCCAGTCCGATCAGGCTGCGCCACGAGAGGCGCCCGCCTTCGTCGCCGGGCGGCGCATGGCTGTGAGCAAGGTCGAAGCCGTGAGAGTGTACGCCCCCGTCGTGTCGGTGGCCGGCGTGAGCGGGATCGGTCGCGTCATCGTATCGATGCGCGGGAAACAGCATTGCGCCGTGCTCCGAAGCGATCGTGAGCTGCGGCCGGCCAAGCG
>JBIOYF010000187.1:0-9066 GCA_044870035.1 Dehalococcoidia bacterium | reverse complement strand
TCGCCGGCGATACGCTCGAGTCGGCGTGGACGCAGGGCCGCGCGCAGTACCTGGCGTTCCTGATCCGCGTCGAGGACGCTGCCGCGCGCGAGTACGTCGCCAGCGCGCAGGAGCGCATCGCGCACGTGCCCGGCGTCGAGCCATACCCTGACTACTACTGGCATATGACCGTGAAGGGCGCGGGCTTCCAGGTGATCAAGCGCTCGCACGAAGACGACGTGTTGCGCGAGGACGTTTCGCGCATCGCCGCGCAGGCGAAGGAGCTCCTCGCCGGCCAGCCGGCCTTCGAGGCCCGGCTGGGCGTCGCCGCCGGCTTCCCGGAGGTCGCCTTCCTCGAGGTGCACGACGGCGGCCGCATCCGCGAGCTGAACACGCTCATCACGGAAGGGCTGCCGCTCGTCCCGCGCTACCCGATCGACGGCGGCGTCTTCCTGCCCCACATCAGCATCGCGCGTTTCACGTCCAACGACGGCCTGGCGCAGCTCAAGCAGACGATCGCGTCGTTGCGCGGCGAAGCGGCCGGCCCGGCGTTCCTCGTGCGCCGCGTCGAGTTCGTCAAGGTGTGGCTCACGGAAGACGTGCCGGAGTTCAACACGCTCGCGACGTATCCGCTGGCGGCGCCGCGTCCGTGACCGCCCCTTCGACCCTTCGGCCGAGCTCAGGGCAAGCAGGCTCAGGGCCCGCGAAGTACCGCGCCGTCGTGTTCGATATGGACGGCGTGCTCGTCGATAGCGAGCCGGCGTTCTTCGACGCGGTCAACCTGGTCCTGGAGCCCGAAGGCGCGCGCATCGACTGGGAGCGCTACCAGCGGCTGCTCGGCACCAGCGTCGAGGTCACGTGGCGCGAAGTCATCGCGATGCTCGGCCTGCGCGGCGACTTCGCCGGCTACCAGCGCCGCTTCGACGCCGTGCTGCCGGATTGCCTGCGCCAGCCGCGCCCGCCGCTCCCCGGCGTCGTCGAGCTGCTCGATGAGCTGACGCGCCGCGCCGTCCCGTTCGCGCTCGCCACGTCATCGATCAGGCCCTGGTACGACGACGTCATGCAGAGCAGCGGGCTCACCGGACGCTTCCGCGTCGTGGTCACCGCCGACCTGATCGAACACCAGAAGCCCGCGCCGGACATCTACCTGCGCGCCGCCGAACTGCTCGGTCTGCCGGCGACCGAGTGCATCGCCGTCGAAGACACGCGGCCGGGCATCGCGTCCGCGAAAGCGGCCGGCATGTACGCCATCCAGTCGCGCGCGTCATCGACCGCGCTCCCGCCGATCGAGCAGGCGGACGTAGTTATCGATACGCTACGGGAGTTTCCGTTGGAGCTGGCCGGATAGCTAAACTCGTCGTTACCCGGTCAACTGCATGAGCTGGCAGTAGTTCCCATCCGGGTCGGCGAACGTCGCGACGACGCCGAAGCCCGGCTCCTCCGCAGCGCTGCGCACGAACCTCACGGCTTGACTTTCCAGCCGCTTTTGCTCCGCCGCCACGTCGGCGACGAAGAAGTTCAGCGCCGTACGTTGAGGCTCCTTCGTCGAGCCCTTCACACCGTCATGGCCTTCGATGATGAGAGCGATGAAGTCAGAAGATCCCACCATGAAGGCACCCGGTCCGAAGTCGGGGTTGACCGTCAGACCAACCGTGTCTCGATAGAAGGCGATCAGCGTCTCCGGCTGCCCACTGTTGAGACTCACCACGAACTGATCGACCTGCATGCGCGGCCTCCCTTCCTGTATCAAGACGCCGCATCATAGCGTGACGACGCCACCAGCGGGGAAGTGTAGTTACGGCCTTACGGCCGCCAGCACCTTATCGATGACCTTGGCGGTGCCGACGACGTGGCGGTCCATGCGCAGCTCCTTCGGCTCGATGCCGATGGCCAGGCCGATCAGCTGCGGCAGGTGCAGGATCGGCACCCCCAACTCGCGCTCGATGACCTGGGCGGCGCTCGGCTGCTGCGCGTCCAGGTTGAGGTGGCAGAGCGGACAGGGCGTGACCAGGCAGTCGGCGCCCTGGTCCTTCGCCTCGGCGATGTGCGAGCCGGCCTGCGTGAGCGAGTTCTTGCGGTTGTTCGTCAGGATCGGGAAGCCGCAGCACTTATTCTTGCCCTCGTAGTCGACGGGCGTCGCGCCGACGGCGGCGATGATGTCCTCCAGGTAGTGGTCGCGTTCCGGGTGCTCTTCCATGCCCAGGATGCGCGACGGGCGCAGGATGTAGCAGCCGTAGAACGGTCCGGCGCGCAGGCCGGTGAGCGGCCGCACGACGCGCTGCTTCAGCGCGTCGAGCCCGAAGTCCTCGGCCAGCACCCACATGAAGTTCTTGATCACCAGGCCCGGCTTGTACTCCAGGCCTTCCTCGGCGAGCTGCGCGTTGATCTTCGCGCGGTGCTTCTCGTCGCGGTCGAGCTTCTCCTGCACCATGCTCTGCACGCCCTGACAGGTCGAACAGATGTTGATCAGCGGCAGGCCCATCTTCTGCGCGAGGGCGAAGTTGCGCGCGTTGAGCGCATCGGCAACCTCCGGCTCGTGCTCCGAGATGACGCCGGCGCCGGTGCAGTTGCCGTCGTACAGCTCCTCCAGCTCGATACCGAGCGCGGCGGAGACCTTGATCATCGAGGTATAGAGCTCCGGGCAGGCACCCTTGGAGACGCAACCGGGCCAGAACGCGTACTTCACGACGAAGCCTTACCTTTCTTCGAGGCGCGCAACGAATCGAACATGCGACGGACGTTCTTGATGCCACCGATCGGCTTGTGCCAGGGCAGCGCGTGCGACCACGGCAGCTTGCCGACGCGCAGCATGCGCAGCCCGCCCGGCAGCTCGCTCAGCAATCGCGGGACGTTGAAGATACCGACCGAGTCCGGTAGCAGTCGTGCCTCGTCCAGACGGCCGTTGCGGCGGATGTTTTGGGCGAACGCGTGGCCGTGGCGAGCGCCCGTACCGCCGGGCACGCCCGCCTCCACCGCCATCTCACGCAACTGCATGATGCGGTCCATTGGCCGGACGTCCTTCGGGCAGACCTCCACGCACATGTTGCAGCGCGTGCAGTCCCAGATGCCGCCCCCGATGTTGCTCAGAAAGTACAGCCTGTCCTTGTGGTGATCGTCGCGCGGGTCGCCGGCGAAGCGGTACGCCTTCGCCAACGCCGCCGGCGCGATGAACGTCTTGTCGACTTCCAGCACCGTGCAGGCCGATACGCAGGCGCCACACATGATGCAGTTCATCGTGTGAGTCAGGTCGAGCATCGCCTCGTTCGGGACCAGATACTCCTGCTCTGGCTCAGGGCCCTCCGGCCGCAGGTACGGCTCAACCTGGCGAACTTTAGCCCAGAAGTCCCCCATGTCGCTGACAAGGTCCTTGATCACCGGCATGTTGCCCATCGGCTCAACCACGATTTCGTGGTCCTCATTCCCGCGAGTGATAGCGATGACCTTGGCGCGGCAGGCGAGACGCGACTGTCCATCGACACGCATCGAACAAGAACCGCAGATCGCGCTCCGGCACGAGCAGCGCAGCGCGAGCGTGCCGTCCTCATACTCGCGGACGTGGATCAGAGCGTCGAGCACTGTCGCGTTGTCGGCGGCGTCGATCTCGTACCTGCTGAACGCAGCCTCGCCCGCTTCACCGTTCGTCCGCCTGACCTTGAGCTTGACCTTCATGCTCCTGCTCCGTTCCGCTCGATCTCTTCGCCCGTCACTGCCAGGCCAAAGCCTGGCCTTCGGGACGAATATCAATACTTGCGTTCCTGAGGCTGCCACTCCGTGATCGTGACGGGCAGGTAGCTCATCTTTTCGCTGCCATCGGCCTGCTTCGTCAGCGCGATGTGCTTCAGCCAGTTCGCGTCGTCGCGGTTCGGGTAGTCCAGCCGGGTGTGGGCGCCGCGGCTCTCCTTGCGCTCGATCGCGCTCGTCACGATCATGTCGGCGCAGTCGATCATGTAGCCCAGCTCGATGTGGAAGAGCAGGTCGGTGTTGAACACCTTGCCTTTGTCCTGCACCCCGACCTTCTCGTAGCGGGCGCGGGTCTTCTTGAGATTCTCCATCTGCTGAGCGAGTCGTTCTGGCGCGCGGAACAGCCCGACGTTCATCAGCATCTCTACGCCCATATCGAGCCGGATCTTCGCCACGCGGTCGCCATTCATTGGCCGGTCGATAATGCTCTGAATCATCGCGCGGTCTTTCTCGATCACGCTCTCAGGCACCGGCCGGAAGGTCTCGTTGCGCAACCACGTTACGGCGTGCTCTGCAGCTCGCCGCCCAAATACTATTGTATCGAGAAGAGAGTTGGCGCCGACGCGATTCGCGCCGTGCACGCTGACGCACGCTGCCTCGCCGGCCGAGTAGAGCCCGGGTACCACTGTCGCCCCGTCGTTGTCCGTCTTAATCCCGCCCATCATATAGTGAATCCCCGGGCGGATGGGCAGCAGTTCCTTTGTAATGTCGATGTTCACGAGGTCGCGTGCAATCTCGGAGATCTCCTCAAGCCGTTCCTTGATCAGCTCTTCGCCCAGGTGGCGCATGTCGAGGAACACCGAGCCATCGACGCCGCGGCCCTCGTCGATCTCGGTCTGCTCCGCGCGCGACACAACGTCGCGCGAGGCGAGCTCCATCATGTTCGGCGCGTACTTCTCCATGAAGCGCTCGCCGTCCTTGTTGAGTAGGTAGCCGCCTTCCCCGCGCGCGCCCTCCGTAATCAGCACGCCGCTACCTTTAAGGGTTGTCGGGTGGATCTGGACCATCTCCATGTCCATCACCGGCGCACCGGCGTGGTACGCCTGGGCAATGCCGTCACCGGTGCAGATCAGCGCGTTCGTCGAAGGCTCGTACACCCGGCCAAGGCCACCTGTGCAGACAATCGTGGCATTGGCAGCGATCGCGTGCAGCTCGCCGGTCCGGATGTCGATCGCGACAGCGCCGCGGCACTGGCCGCCGTCCATGATCAGGCTGGTCACGAACCACTCCTCGTACACGCGAAGCGCCTGGTACGTCGCCGGCCGCATCAGCTGCTCGTACAGCACGTGCAGCATCGCCTGGCCGGTAATCGCGCCGACGAAGAACGTGCGGGCTTTGCCCATGCCGCCGAAGCGTCGCGTCGCGAGCCGCCCGTCTGGCTTCCGGCTGAACACGACGCCCCAGTGCTCCATCTGGAGCACCTCGCGGCCGCCTTCCTGCGCGAGGATCGTGATCCCGTCCTGGTCTCCCAGATAGTCGGACGCCTTCACCGTCTCGTACGCGTGCTCTTCCCACGGCCCGCCGTCTTCGCCCAGGCCAGGGCCGTTCACGCCGCCCTGTGCGGCATTCGAGTGCGAACGCACGGGGTGCACCTTGGAGATCATGGCAACGTCGGCGCCCAGCTGCTGAGCCTGGAGCGCCGCGCGCATGCCGGCGAGGCCCGCGCCGATGACGAGCACGTCGTGCTGGTAGACGGCCAAGCGTTTCCTCCTCAGTACGGCCCGCGGTCGAGCAGGAGAGGGGCTGCGCGGGCTGAGAAAGGCTTCCATGCCTTCCTCTGCCCGCGCCATTCTAACAGAGCATTTGTGAAATGTTCAACAGAGTCAGCGTGGCGGGCAGAAGCGTCAGCACAAAATGTACCGAGCCGGAATCATCCTTGACTCCGACTCGGTACCGGAAGGCCCGCTGTTGCTGGTGGCGGGGGGAGAGAACGCGGGCCCTAGCCTCCTTAGTGTGCGCCCTCACGCCCCCGATCACCCATAGGTGATCTCCCTACGCAGCCCTTAGGATTCCCCTAATTCCGCGGTCCGCAGATACAGCAGCAGCGCCGCCGCCGTCTTCGCGTCCTCGATCTCGCCGGCCGACACCATGCGCAGCACCTCGGCCAGCGTTATGCGCCGGACGGCGATCGCCTCCTCATCGCCCTGGAGCCGGCTCTCGACCAGCTCTGTACAGAGGAACACGTGGAGGTATTCGCTGCAGAAGCCGGGAGCGGAGAAGAAGCCGCCCAGGCGCTCCATGTGCCCCGGCCGGTAGCCCGTCTCCTCCTGCAGCTCACGCTCAGCGCACGCCTCCGGCGTCTCGCCCGCGTCGATCGTGCCGGCGGGCAGCTCGAGGAGGACGCGGCCGGTCGGGTGGCGGTACTGCTCTACCAAGAGCACGTTCCCCCCGCCGTCGAAGGCGAGCAATGTCACGGCGCCGCCGTGCTCGACGACTTGGATATCGCCCTCACGACCGCTGGCGTAGCGCAACCGGTCGATGCGCACGCGGAACCAGCCGTCGTACGCACGACGGCTGGCGATCACCTCTGGGATGGCGTCTCGCTCGGAGGGCTGCGTCACGCCGGCAGCTCGAGCACCACGGCGATCTCGTTACACGTGGGGAACTTCGGGCAGCGATAGCACTCGTTCCAGACCTTGCGCGGCAACGTCATCACGTCCGCCTGCTGGAAGCCGAGCCGTTCGAAGAACGCCGGACGGTACGTCAGCGCGAAGACGGTGCGCAGCCCCAGTTCCTTCGCCTCTTCGACGTGCGAACGCACCAGCACCGCGCCCAGGCCCTGTCCCTGACGCTCCTCTCGCACGGCCAGCGAGCGCACCTCCGCCAGGTCCTCCCACATCACGTGCAGCGCGCCGCACGCGAGCAGATGGTCGCCATCTCGCACGACCGAGTAGTCCCGCAACGCCTCGTAGATCTCGGCCATCGTGCGCGGCAGCATCTCGCCGCGCCGCGCGAAGCCGTTCACCAACTCGTGGATCGCGCGCACGTCGGTGACGGCGGCGCGTTGCACCTGCAGCGTCTGCGCCGTCACTGCTGCGCTCCCCCCAGCATCGAGCGCAGTCCTTCCAGGGAAGGATTGCCCTCGCTCTTGCGTACCCAGTTGAGCCGGCGCGCGATCCGTTCGTAGAACTGCGCAGGTGGGCTCAGCCGGACGAAGCGCGCGCGATGCGGGCCGACGGTCACCCGCACCGTCTCGCCCGACATCAGATCGAGGTCGCGCTCGCCGTCGACGCTGAACGTTGCTTGCTGGCCCGCCGCGAGCTGCACTTCCACCACCGCGCTCGCCGGCAACACGACCGAGTTGTTCGGCACCAGATGCGGCGCGAGCGGCGTCAGCAGCATCTCGCGCGATTCAGGCGGCAGCACGGGCCCGCCCGCCGAAAGCGAGTACGCCGTGCTTCCCGTCGCCGTCGCCACGATGACGCCGTCGGCGCGGAAATCCGCGACCGTCACGCCGTCCACGCGGACCGACGCCTGCACCGTCCGTCCGAGCGTGACGCGGCCGATCACGACGTCGTTCAGCGCGTCGTGGCGGCCCGGGCGCTCGTCGCCGGCCGGCGAGCCCGGCCGCACGATCTCCGCGTGCAGCATGGAGCGCTCCTCGACGCGGCCGGCGCCGGCGATGATCTGCGGCAGCCGCTCGAGCGCGCCGGGCGCGTCCAGCTCCGTCAGGAAGCCGAGACGCCCCATGTTCACGCCCAGCAGCAGCGTATCGTGCGGCACGACGGCGCGCGCGGCGCGCAGCACCGTCCCGTCGCCGCCGACGGTGATCAGCAGGTCGGTGCCGGGCACACGCTCTCGCGTCGTCGCTTCGTCCCAGGCGGACGCCATCCACGTTTCGCTCACGTGCTGCCCCACGATGGCGATGAGCTGCTCGGCCACGCGGCGGCCCAGCTCGTCCGCGAGCTTGGGGTGATAACAGCAGCCGATCTTATCCATATTGCGTGCCTACCCGCGGAATGAATTCCGCGGCTTGCTCCAAACAGCCGCGGGTTTCAACCCGCGGGCTGTCCCTTCCATCTTCACTCCGCCGTCCTCCACAGGACGAAGAACTCCTTGTTGCCCGCCGGGCCGCGTAGGGGCGACGTGGTCAGCCCACCGAAGCGCAGGCCGTGCTGCGCCGCCCACGCGACGACGCGCCCGATCACCGTTGCGTGCACCAGCGGGTCCTTCACCACGCCCCCTTTGCGCACTTCGTTGCGCTTCGCCTGGAACTGCGGCTTGACCAGCGCAACGACGCGGCCGCCCGGCTTCAGCAGCCGTATCACCGATGGTAGCACGTTCTCCAGTCCGATAAAGGCAACGTCGATCGTCGCCAGATCGGGCCGCTCGCCTGCCCGCCCGTTCGGCGGGGCCAGCTCACGCAGCTTGTTGATGTGCGTGCGCTCCAGCGCCACGACGCGCGCGTCCTGGCGCAACCGGTAGTCGAGCTGCCCGTAGCCGACGTCGATCGCGTAGACGCGCGCCGCACCGTGCTGGAGCAGACAGTCGGTGAAGCCGCCGGTCGACGCGCCAACGTCCAGCGCGACCAGCCCGGCGACATCGAGCACGAACGCGCGCAGCGCGTGCTCCAGCTTGTCGCCGCCGCGCGACACGTACTTGGGCGGCTGCACCAGCTCGATGCGCGCGTCGTCCGCGACGCTCGCCGCCGCCCGCAGCGCGGGCTCGCCGTTCACCAGCACATCGCCGGCCAGGATCGCCACGCGGGCTTTCTCACGGTCCTCGGCCAGCCCGCGTTCGGCCATCAGCAGATCGAGGCGGCGCTTCGCCATAGGCGAACGATAGCAAGAACGGAATGCTACAATCGCTTCGCCATGAGCGACGAAACCGCCGTCCGCATGACCGAAGCCGCCGCCGCCTGGCTCGACGCGCTCGCGCCAGCGCAGCGCTCGAAAGCATCGTTTCTGTTCGATGACGAGGCGGAGCGCACGAGCTGGGCCTACTTCCCGCGCAACCACCAGGGCCTGCCCTTGCTGGAGCAAGACGCGCGCCAGCAGAAGCTCGCGCACGCGCTCTTCGCCTGCTCGCTCAGCCTGCCGGCCTACGCCAAGGCGACGGCGATCATGGCGCTCGAGAGCGTGCTGAACGAGATCGAGCGGCGGCGCGCCGACGCGGTGCGCGATCCCGGCCGCTACTTCGTCAGCGTCTTCGACCAGCCCGGCGCGCAGCGCTGGGGCTGGCGGCTGGAGGGCCACCACGTGTCGCTCAACTTCACGCTTGCTGACGGTCAGGCCGTCTCGCCCACGCCGATCTTCCTCGGCGCGAACCCCGCGGAGGTCCGCCACGGCGACACGGCCGTCACGCGCCCCTGCGCCGAAGAAGAAGACGCCGCGCGCGAGCTGTTGC
>JBIOYF010000186.1:0-2829 GCA_044870035.1 Dehalococcoidia bacterium | reverse complement strand
GTCAAGAAGGGCGGCGCGAAACGTCTGGCGGTCGAGCGGTTCGACAGCGAGCCGGTCGGCGAGACAGAGGTCATGCCGCTGCTCCTCGAAGCCGGCTTCCTCGCCGGCCCGCGGCGCGCCGTGCTCCGGCCCTAGGCCGGAATGTGCGTTCGCGACCCGTTTCGATTGGCGAAGGCGCAAGCGATCGCGGCCGTCCGCGTATGGACGCCGAGCTTCGCGTAAGCGTTCTCCAGGTGCTTGCGGACCGTGTGTGGCGAGACGAACAGAAGCGACGCGATCTCCTGGTTTGTCTTCCCACGTGCCACCCAACGAAGAATCTCCCCTTCCCGTTCGGTCAGCGCTGCGCCGTTGGTCGGCCGCTCCGCGTGGCGGAGCTCGAAGCGCTCTCGGATTGCGACTAAAAAAGGCCGCAGCAAGTCGAGCAGACCGCGGTCGCGCTCGCTGAAATCGCGCTGGCTGCGCAGCCGGTCGAAACAGAAGAATCGAGCGGCTCTTGCTGGTGCCGAAACCCAGAGCCGCATCTGATGCTCGATGCGGAACGGCCGCAGCACGGAGTCGTAATAGTCCAGCCGGTGCAGCTCCCTGAGCGAGAGGAAGTCGGAGATCTTCAGAGCACGGATCTCTGAACTGTGCCTCACCACACTCAGCGGATATGAGCAGCAGTACTCCCGCCGGGCCTCAACGACGTCGGCGGGGATCGAGACGACAGGGCGCTCTACGGCCATTTTCAGTCGAGGCGCCTCCGAGATGTCCCACTCGCTATAGCTGACGAATTCGCCGGGGATCACCCGCGCGAGCAGATCCAGGGTCGGCTGCGCGAAGGGCTCAGAAGCGTCGATCGAAGACGCGGCATGGACGAATTCGAGCGCGTTCCGGAGGTCGCGCTGACCCAGGCGCACCATGTTTCAAGGATACGACGAACGTCGTATTGCCACAAGCCGCACAAGGCTTGACGCTCACGTGCGACCGCCCGATTTTCCATCGTGCGGCACTTCCAGACCGAGAAGGAGGACGAATGAAGCACAGGGGAAGCAAGCTGCGCGTGGCTGCTCTCGCCGCGTTCGTCTTACTGGCGTTGCCTGCGGTTGCGCAAGCAGACGCCGTGACGGATTGGAATGTCTACGCGACGAACGCGATCCTCAGCGCGCCGCAACCTCCGCAGGTGGCGGCATTGACGTACGCGATGGTCCAGGGAGCCGTTTACGACGCCGTCAACGCCATCGACGGAGGACATCGTCCGTATCTTGGCGCGCCGCCGGCGAATCCGTGGGATTCGCAGGACGCGGCAGCCGCCGCCGCGGCGTTCAGGGTGCTGGCCGCGCTCTTTCCGGCACAACTCTCAAACCTCCAGGCCCGTTATGAGGACTCGCTCGCCGCGATTCCGGATGGGCCGACGAAGGACGGCGGGATCGCGGCTGGTGAGGGAGCGGCAGCGACGATGCTGGCCGCACGCGCGCACGACGGACGCGGCGGACCGTTCACGGTCATCATTGGTTCGCAGCCAGGCGAGTGGAGGCCGACTCCACCGGCATTCATCGTCGATCCCACGGCCTGGATAACGAACGTCGTTCCGTTTCTCGTTCCGAGCGCGCAGATGCTCCGTAGCGATGGGCCGAACGCGCTGACGAGTGCGGCCTACGCAGAGGACTTCAACGAGGTGAAGGAGGTCGGCTCCTTGACCAGCGCCGGCAGGACGGCCGACCAGACGGATGCGGCGCTGTTCTGGCAGACGAACGGACCTGCACTTTGGAACGGAGTGACGCGTGGGCTCGCGTCAGGCGTCGACGAGGCCGACAAGGCGCGTCTGCTCGCGGCCGTGAATCTCGCGGCGGCGGACGGGGTGATCGGCTGCTGGAACGACAAGTACTACTGGCGCTTCTGGCGGCCGGTCACTGCGATCCGAGAAGCCGCCACCGACGGCAATCCTGCCACCCAGGCGGATCCCGGTTGGACGCCGCTCTTCGCGACGCCCCCGTTCCCGGAGCAGCCGTCGGCCCACTCGTGCCTGAGCAGCGCGATCGTGCAAACGCTGCAGAACTTCTTCGGCACGGACAAGCTCGCCTTCAGCGCCTTCAGCAGCAACTCGCGGACGACGCGGAGCTTCGACCGTCTGTCCGAGGCTCTGAAGGAGATCATCGATGCACGTGTCTGGGGCGGCATCCACTTCCGCACCGCCGACGTGCGAGGAGCCGTGCTCGGGAAGAAAGTCGCTCACTACCTCGAGAAGCACTACCTCCAACCCGTCGACTAGCGGGTTGCGAGCGGTGTGGGGCGGCGATGTACGCCGCTCCACGCCCTTCCCTTGTTTCGGACGAGGCCAAGGCGGCTACCCACTGCCTATGGGCAAGCTCACAGCCGATTTCATCCTCGAGCGCCTGGCCGAGAACGGCGTCAAGCGCATCTACGGCTACCCCGGCGACGGGATCAACGCGATCGTCGGCGCCCTCGAGCGCCACCAGGACAAGCTGAAGTTCGTCCAGGTCCGGCACGAGGAGCAGGCCGCCTTCATGGCGTGCGCGCACGCGAAGTGGACCGGTGAGGTCGGCGTCTGCCTTGCCACCTCCGGCCCCGGCGCGATCCACCTGCTGAACGGGCTGTACGACGCGAAGCTCGATCACCAGCCGGTGCTGGCGATCGTCGGCCAGCAGGCCCGAATCGGGCTCGGCGGGAGCTACCAGCAGGAGGTCGACCTCGTCACGCTCTTCAAGGACGTCGCGAACGAATACGTCCAGATGGCGTTGGAGGCGGCGCAGATCAGGCATCTCATCGACCGCGCCCATCGCATCGCACTCGACCAGCGCACGGTCACCGCGCTGATCATTCCGAACG
>JBIOYF010000185.1:0-5238 GCA_044870035.1 Dehalococcoidia bacterium | reverse complement strand
TGTCACGAGTTGGGCACTGTCTCAACGGGGGGCTCGGCGAAATTGCAGGACCAGTGAAGATGCTGGTTACCCGCTGCAGGACAAAAAGACCCCGTGGAGCTTTACTGCAACTTGGCACTGACGGCGGGTGAGAGATGCGTAGGATAGGTGGGAGGCTGTGAACCCGGGCTTTCGGGCTCGGGGGAGCCAACCTTGAAATACCACTCTTCTCTGATCTGCCGTCTAACTCCTGAGCAAGCAGGAGGACCATGCCTGGTGGGCAGTTTGACTGGGGCGGTCGCCTCCCAAAGTGTAACGGAGGCGCCCAAAGGTTCCCTCAGGGTGGATGGAAATCACCCGTTGCGTGTATTGGCAGAAGGGAGCTTGACTGCGAGGCCTACAAGCCGAGCAGGGACGAAAGTCGGGCAAAGTGACCCTACGGCCCCGTATGGAAGGGCCGTGGATCATCGGATAAAAGCTACCCCGGGGATAACAGGCTTATCTTGCCCAAGCGTCCACAGCGACGGCAAGGTTTGGCACCTCGATGTCGGCTCGTCGCATCCTGGGGCTGAAGCAGGTCCCAAGGGTCCGGCTGTTCGCCGGTTAAAGCGGTACGCGAGCTGGGTTCAGAACGTCGTGAGACAGTTCGGTCTCTATCCGGCGTGGGCGCAGGAGGCTTGCGGGGAGCTGTCCCTAGTACGAGAGGACCGGGACGGACAGACCTCTGGTGTACCGGTTGTTCCGCCAGGAGCATCGCCGGGTAGCCAAGTCTGGATGGGATAAGCGCTGAAAGCATCTAAGTGCGAAGCCCACCCCAAGATGAGGCCTCCCATCCTGTTAAGGGAGTAAGGCCACGGGTAGACCACCCGTTTGATAGGCGGCAGGTGGAAGCGCAGCAATGCGTGTAGCTGAGCCGTACTAATGGCCGAGGGCTTGACCTACAGTGAAACGCGCGCGTTACGTGTGCCACACATGGCTGTTCAGTTGTGTTAGACTATCACCGCACCGTCGCGGGATGGAGCAGCGGTAGCTCGTCGGGCTCATAACCCGAAGGTCGAGGGTTCGAATCCCTCTCCCGCTACCAACGAACCAACAGAGGCCCCGATCGGGGCCTCTTCTCTTTCGTCCGCGTCCTCGTGCTACCATGCGGCCCGCTGAAAGGTGCCCGCCATGAACGACTTCGCAGGCAAGGTCGCCGTCCTAACCGGCGCCGCCAGCGGCATCGGGCTCGGCCTCGCGACACGCTTCGCCCAGGAAGGTATGAAGGTCGTCCTCGCCGACGTCGAGGAGCCCGCTCTCGCGGCCGCCGTCCAGCAGCTCATCTAGGCCGAGCACCACGTCATCGGCGTCCCCACGGACGTCTCGAAGCCGGAGTCCGTCGAAGCGCTGGCCCAGCAAACGCTCGATGCCTTCGGTAGAGTTCACATTCTCTGCAACAACGCCGGTGTCGGCGGCGGCGGCGGTTTCCTCTGGGAATCATCTCCCAAGGACTGGCAGTGGGTCTTCGGCGTCAACTTCTGGGGCGTCCTGCACGGCATTCGCGCCTCTTTACCCATCATGCTCGCGCAGGACGAGGAAGCGCACGTCGTCAACACAGCCTCGCTTGCGGGCATCACGGCGGGAGGGAGCCCATCCTGGAGCGGAGCAACCCAGAGATGCCAGGACTACCCTAGCTCTCCATCTCGTTCCAGTCCGCTCTGTATACTTCGTGCGTGGACTTCCTGGATGCCGTTCGCAAGCGCCGCATGGTGCGCTCGTTCAGCGACGAGCCCGTCGCGCCGGAGGCCCTCGAGCGCGTCCTCGACGTCGCGCGACGCGGCCCGAGCGCGGGCTACAGCCAGGGCGTCGAGTTCGTCGTCGTCGCCGAGGCGGAGCGCCGCAGCGCGCTGGCCCGCGCCCTCGGCGTTCCCGAGGCACTCGCTCGCACGCTCGAACGCGTGCCGGTCCACGTCCTGATCTGCAGCAGCCCGGAGATCTACAGGTCGCGCTACCGCGAGCCTGACAAACTGCGCGTCCGCAAAGACCTCTCGGACGACGAGCTCTGGCAGGTCCCCTTCTGGCACGTCGACGCCGGCTGTGCCATGATGCTGCTCCTCCTCGCCGCCGTAAACGAAGGGCTCGACGCGGGCTTCATCGGCGTGTGGCGGCAGGACCAAGCGAAGGCGTACCTCGGCATCCCGGCCGCCTACAGCATCACCGGCCTCGCCATGCTGGGCCACCGCGCGCCGGGCGAGCGACCGCAGGGCAGCGTAACCAGCCGGCGCCGCAGACCGGCCGGCCAGGTCCTCCATCACGAGCGCTGGTAGCTGCGGCAGCTTCCCGGCTGCTTTCATTGACAGAATACGCTGTGCTATGATAAGCCCCGACGCCCCGGTCTCTGCTTGACGCTCCTCGCCGATCGAAGCAAGGCTTGGCGTACCCATCGGGAAGAAGGAGGACGATCGGTTTGACGACTGATCCACAGATAGAGCCATCCTACGGTGGCGAGGCGGCCGCAGGCGAGCGGCCCGCCGACAGCATGGCCACACTCCTCGAAGAAAGCGAGGATTACCGCACACCGCAACGCAGCGAGATCGTCGAGGGGACCGTCATGGGCTGGGACCGCGACGGCATGCTCGTTGATATCGGCGCGAAATCAGAAGGCATCGTCCCCCGGGGCGAGCTCCAATCGCTGGGCCCGGACGCGGAGAGCAAGTACCACAGCGGTGACACCGTCTTCGTCTTCGTCGTCCAGACGGAAAGCGCCGACGGCCAGATCGTCCTCTCCATCGACCGCGCGCGCGGCGAGCGCGGCTGGCACACGCTCCAGGAGCGCTTCGACTCCGGCGAGATCTTCGAAGCCACCGTCAGCGGCCACAACAAGGGCGGTCTGCTCGTCAACGTCGAGGGCGTGAATGCCTTCGTGCCCATGTCGCAGGTCGTCGGCTTCCGGCCGGAGCGCGGCCGCGAGGACGGCGGCGGCGCCAGCCTAGCCGACGCAGTCGGCAAGCCGCTCCGCCTCAAGGTCATCGAGATCAACCGCCGGCGCAACCGTGTCATCCTGTCCGAGCGCGCGGCGCTGCAGGAGTGGCGCATGGAGCAGAAGGAGCGCCTGATCCAGGAGCTGCACGAAGGCGACATCCGGCGCGGCCGTATCACCAGCGTGCGCAGCTTCGGCGTCTTCGTCGATCTGGGCGGCGCCGACGGTCTCGCCCACCTGTCCGAGCTCTCCTGGGAGCGCGATAAGTCACCTATGGACCTCTTCCACGTCGGCGACGAAGTCGACGTCTACATCACCAAGATCGATCCGGAGAATAAGAAGATCGCGCTCAGCCTGCGTCGCGCGCGGCCCGAGCAGTGGGACACCATCGTCGACAAGTACAAGGAAGGACAGGTCGTCGTCGGTCGCATCACCAAGCTCGTCACGTTCGGCGCCTTCGCGCGCATCGAGGGCCCGGTCGAGGGGCTCATCCACGTGTCGGAGCTTGTCGACCAGCGCATCGGCCATCCCAAGGACGTCGTGCGCGAAGGCGATCTACTGCCGCTCAAAGTGGTGCGCATCGAGCGGGACCGCCAGCGCCTCGGCCTCAGCCTCCGGCGCGCGCGCGAAGAAGGCGAAGAGATGGGCTTCGAGTTCAGCAGCGGCGGCGAAGTCATGGGCGTACCGGAGGCGATTCGTAGCGAGTTCGAAGAGCGCGAAGGCCCGCCGCCGCCGAGCAGCGAACCCTACGACGACGAGCCACGGGCCGAGCGCCGGTCGTTCGAGGACGAACCGGCGTCCCGCATGCCGGCCGAAGAGTCGCCACGGGCCGAAGCCGCGGCGCCGGTCGCAATCGAAGAGCGGCCGGCCCTACGCGAGCCGGAGCCGGAGCCCATGTCCCAGTTCCAGGAGCAGCTCTCCGAGGCCGTCTCCGCCATGAACGAGGTGGCTGATCAGCAGGACTCCCCGGCTGAGGTCGAGGCGTCTGCGATGGAAGAGTCAGCGCCTGAGGTCGAGCCGCCTGCGATGGAAGAGCCAGCGGCTGAGGTCGAGCCGCCTGCGATGGAAGAGTCAGCGGCTGAGGTCGAGCCGCCTGCGACGGAAGACTCCGTAGCCGAGGTCGAAGCGGCTGCGATACCGGACTCCCTGACTGAGATCGAAGAGCCTACCATACCGGACTCCCTGACTGAGGTCGAAGCAGCAGAGGAGACGCCCGCTCCTGCGACCGAGGCGATGCGGGCGACAGAACCCCTGGAGGAGGCGATCGCAGAACCAGCAGATCACATAACGGCAGGCTAAGACAGCAACACCGCGTGGGCAACTCCCACGGGCGAACCGGAATCAGCCTGAGCCCCGCAAAAACCCCTATTCCTGGACTTCGAAAATTGGCGTATGGTAGCCTGAGACGAGGGGCAATATGGCTGACAGATTTGACAAATTCACAGAACGCGCGAGACGCGTCCTCACGCTGGCCCAGGAAGAAGCCCAGCGCTTCAACCACAACTACATCGGCACCGAGCACCTGCTCCTCGGCCTCGTCCGCGAGGGCGATGGTGTCGCCGCGAAAGTCCTCGCCAACCTGGGCGTCGAGCTCAGCAAGGTGCGCTCCGCCGTCGAGTTCATCATCGGCCGCGGCGAGCGCTCCACGCCCGGCGAGATCGGCCTGACGCCGCGCGCGAAGAAGGTCATCGAACTCGCCGTCGACGAAGCGCGCCGGCTCAGCCATCACTACATCGGTACTGAACACCTGCTGCTCGGCCTCGTCCGCGAAGGCGAAGGCATCGCCGCGAGCGTGCTCGAAAGCTTGGGCGTGAACCTGGAGCGCGTGCGCGCCGAAACGACGCGCATCCTTTCCCAGAGCATGCCGCAGAGCTCCGGCTCCGGGCCGCGCAGCTCCACCCGCACGCCCACCGTCGATCAGCTCGGCATGGACCTCACCGCCGCCGCGCGCCAGTCCAAGCTCGACCCGATCGTCGGCCGCGAGCGCGAGATCGAGCGCATGATCCAGATCCTCTCGCGCCGAACCAAAAACAACCCCGTCCTCATCGGCGAGCCGGGCGTCGGCAAGACCGCCATCGCCGAAGGGCTCGCCCACCGCATCGTCGCCGGGGACGTACCCGAAACGCTGACGGGCAAGCGCCTGGTCACACTCGACATCGGCGGCCTCGTAGCGGGCACGAAGTACCGCGGCGAGTTCGAGGAGCGGCTCAAGAAGGTCATCGAAGAGCTGAAGGGCGCCGGGAACTGCATCCTCTTCATCGATGAGATGCACATGCTGGTCGGCGCCGGCGCGGCCGAAG
>JBIOYF010000184.1:0-5785 GCA_044870035.1 Dehalococcoidia bacterium | reverse complement strand
GGCCTGCTCGCCGGGCGCGGCCTGGCGAACTCGCCGGCAGGCGTTCGCGAGTGTCTTGAGGCCGGCGCCTCCCGCGTCGAGATCGACATCCACTCGATGGCCGATGACGACTACCTGGTCAGTCACGCCGCCAGGCTCGAGGAAGCGACGGAGTCGCGCGGGCCGATCGGGGGGCTGACGCGCAACGAGGCGCTCCTGCTGCGCCGCAACGACGATCCAGCGTCGCGGCCGCTTTTGCTGAGCGAAGTCGTGGCACTCATGCAGCCATGCGACTGTGAGCTGCAGCTCGACCTGAAGGACTGGCGTCCCTTGACGCCGGAGCGGGTCGCCGCGCTGATCGCGCTCACGGAGCCGCTGGGTGAACGCGCGATCGTGTCCTCGGGGCGAGACTGGAACCTGCGCGCCATCGCGCGGGCGGCGCCGGCCCTGCGCCTTGGCTTCGACCCGGACCACTACATCGCGGCCGGCGACCGGAAAGTGCCGCTACCAGCCCGGCTCGGAGCGTATGGCTATCGAGATGACCATCCACTGGCGACCGGTCGCGCGCAGCCGGTGGACGCGTACCTGCGAGACCGCTGCGACATCCTGCTGGCGCAGTGCCCGCCGGCTCGCGAGCTGTTCATCGAGTATCGGTTGCTGCTGCAAGCTGCGGGAGACGGCGTCGCGCTGCCGCATCTGCTCCACGAACGCGGCGTGGCGGTCACGGCCTGGACGGTCGACTACGAAGGCCCGCGCTCGCTGGAAGTGCTGGAGCGTTTGGCGTCCGCCGGCGTGGATCGCGTGACGACGAACACGGCGCAGCAGTTCATGGCGGCGCTGTCGTAGAGGGGTGATTGGTCGGGGCGACTGGACTCGAACCAGCGACCTCCTGACCCCCAGTCAGGTGCCCTACCAAGCTGGGCCACGCCCCGACCTCGCCGAACAACACACACTATACGGGACTTCGGCGAGCACCTACAAGCTCGGACTCCGTATATATACGGTGTCCGTTTCAGAGCCACCGACGCATTCCTTCGCTACGACCTCTGACTGATCAGACGGGACAGCATTCGTGCGTTGGCGAGAAATCTTCGGTCGGCCTCTTCCACCGACAGGCCCAACAGGCGAGCGATTTCTTGTCGCCCGTTGCTCCAGGCAAGCTGCAGCAGCCAGCAAGTTATCGTTTCGAGCAGCGGGTCGAGCTTGACCATCGTTGAGTTGACGGCCGTCAGCCGCTCGAGGTTCTTGCTGGCATTCATGACGCGGGTGAGGTTAGGTATGGGTCTGCCCGCGAGCATGAGATGAAGGAAGAGGCGCCCGATCTCAGGGTGCCCGGCATACAGCCGGATGCTTCCTTCGATTGCGCCGTCTCCGCTGCTGACGCGAAGCTCATCGGACTTTCTGACGATGAACCGAATCGTCTCGGAAATGAGGTTGGTGCGGTCGCGGTAATAGTAGTAGATAAGCGAGCGATTGACGTTGCCTCGCTCCGCAACATCGCTGATGGTGAAGCCGTCGACTCCCGTTTCCGCGATGAGCTGACTCGTCGCATCGAGGATGGAGTTGCAAGTCGCCTCGCGGTTATGGAAGGACTTCGTTGGCGGCTTCTCGTTACCCCTGGTCCGCCTCCTCGTCCTTGCCGCGACATCCCTTCGTCTCAACGCTACGTCCCTTTGGGGATGCGGCCACCGGGGGCGGCTCCAGGTAACGGGCTGTCGTGCTCGTTCGTCTCGGCACCCGCTTCTCGCTCTAACACCTGCTTCAGCCGCGGCATGTGGATCTCATCAAAGTGCCGCTGTAGCCAACCGGCGCCCAGGCGGGCAATCAGGCGACCGAAGATGTTGTTCTTAAGCAGATAGGTCTCTTGTTGGGAGACGCGCGTGCCAGTTTCGGTCTCCTCAAGTCGCAATAGGCCGCGAAACTCCTCGATCGCCAGGCTTCCCGGCAACGAGAAGCTCCCAGGTATTGCTCGGTATTCGAGCGTGCGCGTAGGCTTCAATGTGACGTCGACTTCGGCGCTGGATTCGAGCAGAGTGAAGAGAAAATACCCGCGAACCCGGAGGCGCAGCTGGCGACCGGTGCGTTTGAGGACCACCAGATCCGTTAGCCGGGTGTCGATCGTCCGGTAGCGAAGCGGAGCCAGCAGGAGCGACCATCCCTGCTCGGCCGACGCAGCGACGACCACGAATGCGCTCGCCTGGACCTGACTAGTCAACGGACCATTCCTGTTGGCTCATTCTTCTCGTCTCGCGGTCGCGACGGAGGGGGCGCGGCCATGTTTTTGCGTTACTGCTACCGTTTGCCTTGCGGGGAAAAGCTAGAAGCGACCAGGCGGGTGGGCGAACTCGATGACAAGGGTGTGGTCGCGCAGTTCGAACCGGGTAACCGTCTCGGGGTTCTCCCTGTCGCCCCGATAGTTGATGGTGATCCTATCGTCGGTGTCGAGCTTGCTGAGCGCCCAGCGCACCATCTCGCTGGCAGCCTCTCTGTGCAGCGCCGGCCAGTTCTCGCCGACCGATCGTATGGCTCGCGCCAATCGCGGCCGGCCAAACCTGCTGTTGAGGTCTTCGACGATGTCCAGTACGTCGTCGCCCGCCTCCAGCCGAGCATGGATCTCATGCCCGTCGTTGAGGACCAGCCCTGACGCAAAGACTGTGTTGAGCAGGTCCACCGTTGCACCACAGGTGCCTATATCAGCCATGCCTTCTCCTTTCTGCGGTCAGTTGGGCCGCGCCCCCCACGCACACAACGCGGCTGTTGGCCCGGCCGCACCAATCAACGCCCATGCTAGAATGGGGCTCCGGGCACGCCGTCGGAATCGATTCTGCGGCCTACGCGAGGCCGTTGCATGAGGGGAAACACCCAAAACAGACCGCCATGGTCGTACGTCGCTCGCAGAGTCCTCAGCTAATTGACAACGGCGTCAGTCCGTCGAATGGCTTCATCGGACGGGACGATGAACTAGCGCTGCTCGGACAGCTCGTCGCCGCTGCCGGGCACAAGTCGATCGTGCTCCGCGGCGAGGCCGGGATCGGCAAGACTCGCCTTCTCCGTGAATTCACTCATCTCGTCGGGAGCGAACGGGTGCGCATCGCTCAAGGCTCCAGCTATCCCGTGGGTGCCACCAGTCCATACGGGCCTGTTCTGCAGGGCCTGTATCAGCTCGTTGGTACCGACCAGTCGCAACGGACGCTGCTCGACCGCCTACGGGGTCTCGCAGACCTACAGAATCTGCGAGGAGCGCAGGACGTTCGCGTGCAAAGAGCCCGCCTATTCAGAGGCGCGATCGACACATTGATGACAGGCCTGTCCTCCGATCCGGCCGTCCTATGCTTCGAGGACCTCCAGTGGGCTGATGTCGGCTCGCTGCTCCTCATCAATCACATCCTCGACGCTCGCCTAGCGAATCCTACGGTCATTTGCACTCGACGGGATGAAGAGCCGGACTCGCCAGATAGTCGAGCACTAATCAACCGGATCGAGCAGAGAAGCCACGTCATTGAGCTAAGAGGCCTGCCGGACGATGCGGTGCGGCGGGTGGCCTGGCAAGTCTTGGGGCCGGGGCGCCTTACAGACGAGGAGGTTGACACCTTGCGTTCGCTCACGCGAGGGAACCCCCTCTTCCTACAAGAAGTCATCCTCCATCTGCGGGACAGCGGCCTGCTGGAGGGGCACTCCGTAGCCGAAGCGATCGTGCTGAACCGGCTCCCGGGGCGCCTCACCGAGGTCATTGAACTGCGGCTCTCCTCGCTCACCAGCACGCCGCGCAAACTGCTGA
This sequence comes from Dehalococcoidia bacterium, assembly GCA_044870035.1. Taxonomy (GTDB): domain Bacteria; phylum Chloroflexota; class Dehalococcoidia; order DSTF01; family RBG-16-68-14; genus JBBDXS01. Next base: position 2,028 of record JBIOYF010000184.1, on the reverse strand, counting down.
GCGCCGCGTCGGTTCTGGGATACGAGTTTGACAGCGCAACCCTTGCCACAGTCTTCGACAAAGACGAGAGCGAAGTCGAGGCGGAGCTAGAACGGGCGGTCGGCGCTGCCGTGCTGCGCTATGGACTGTCCACAGCGCCAGGGTCTTCCCGATTTGAGTTCGGCCATCCGCTTTTCGCCAAGACGCTATACGACAGCCTTACCGCTACGGAACGCCGCGCTCTCCATCGCGCCATAGGGGACGCCGGTCACGAGGGCAGAATTGCGCTGGCCCCGAGCGAGCTGGCACGCCATCATGCCGTCGGCTTTGCTCGAACGGGGAACAAGCGCGCCGTCTCCTACTGTCGCGCGGCCGCCGAGGACGCTGAGCGGCTTCTTGCGTTTGAGGTTGCGGCCCAGTTCTGGGAGATGGCGCTTGGATGCGCCCCGCGCGCCCGCGGTGAGCGAGCGGAACTTCGGCACCGCCTGGGCCAGGCCCTTGCTAACGCCGGAAAATGGCCGCAGGCGATCAGGACCTTACGAGAGGCCCTCGCGGAGTTCGAGGCGCTTGGTGATGTAGGCCGCGTCGCCGAGCTGGCACTCACCCTGGGCGAGCTGCACCGCTGGCGCCAAGAGCTCAACGAATCTGAAACGTGGCTTGAGCGGGCGATCAACCTCCTCCCGAGTACCTCGAGTGAGCGTGTCAGTGCGCTCGCGATGCTGTCGACTATTCGCTGCGTTGAGAGGCCAGAAGAGGCTCGCCTGCTACTTGCGGAAGTGAGTAGAGAACTCGATAACCCGCAGCTCGATCCGGCCGTCCCTTTCTGGGTATCGACTGCGCTCGCGGCGGTCGGCGAGCCGGAGCGCGCCCACGCGGTTGCCAAAGCGGGGATCGACACGGCTCAGCATGCCGGCGCTCCCCACATCGCAGCGCTGCTCGCCGGGAACATGGTCATCGGCGAACTCGGGCTGATGCGATCAGATCATGCTGACAAATATCTGGCTGTGATCGACGAGGCCATCGCCGACTCGGCGGACACCGCGGCGCTCATACGCTCTCTCCTTTGCCGGTCGCTGGTGTTCGGCTACCGCGGCGAGTGGAGGAACGTGGCAACCCTGTGCGAACAGTGGATGGCCGACGTCCGGCTGGCGAGCCGGTACCAGGTCGCCACGGCGCGCATCATTTGGGGAGAGGCGTGCTGGGCCTTAGGCGATCGAGCACAAGCGATTGAGGCCATCGGCCAGGCACTTCCGGACCTGGACCAGATGCGGCCTCTAGCTTCTATGCACCTGGCCCGCATCCTGGCCGAAGGGAACTCATTGGAAGAGGCTGAGGAGCTGGTGACGAGATATCTGAAAGAGCTTGTCGACACGCCCAGGCTGACCGCTGGGCGTGTTGCCCTCGGCGACGTTGCTGCATCGCTCAACGCGCCGGCGCTCTGGGAGCAGTGCTATGACCTGATCCAAGGAGAACAGCGTCCGATGGTAGTCGTATACACGGCAGTATCGGTACAACGTGTCCTCGGCCGCCTTGCGAGCCGGCTAAAGCACTGGGACGAAGCGTTTGGCCGGTTCGAGGCTGCGGCGCGAGAGCTAGCAGCCGGTGGCGCCGCATGGGAGCAAGCAAGAACGCTGCTCGCTCATGCGGAGGCGCGGCGCTCCCGTCGCCGGCGCGGAGACGACAGAAGGGCGGCCACGCTCGATAGTCAGGCGGCGGCTCTTCTGACCCTGCTGGACTTGGAGGCGTCGGACACACTCTCGAGAAGCACCGAAGCGGTCTCTCCCGTCGATCTGACCGGGCGAGAGCTCGACGTCCTCGCGTTGGTAGCAGAGGGGCGGCGAAATCGCGAGATCGCAGATGCTCTCACGCTCAGCGAGCGAACCGTTGAACGCCACCTCGAGAGCATTTTCATAAAGCTTGAGGTGGAAAACCGTACTGAAGCCGTCGTGCGCGCGGTCGAGCTTGGAGTCGTAGGGCCGCGCTAGAACGCCCCCATAAGAGCACTTCGGTTAAGGGAGTCGCTGCCGCCTGCAAACACCGGGCAAACCG
>JBIOYF010000183.1:0-5322 GCA_044870035.1 Dehalococcoidia bacterium | reverse complement strand
AGGTAGCGAGGGCGCCTTCGCGTTACTCCGCGTCCTCCAGGTACTCCGCGAGCGCCTGCTGCCACGGTCGCAGCTGGATGCCGATCTGCGCCGCGGCGCTGTTCTGCAGGACTGAGTAGGGTGGCTTCTCCGGCACGACGGCGCCGGGCGCTAGCGAGGCGCGGAACCGCGCCGTGGTGACCGGTTCCACCTCAACAGCGCGCAGGCCGGCCAGGCGCACGATCTCGCGCGCCCAGTCGTAGCGAGACGCTACGCCCGCGTTCGTCAGGTGGTAGACGCCGCAGCGCTCTGTCTCGATGAGCCGCGCGACGGCGCCCGCGAGGTCGTGCGCCGACGTTGGCGTGGCGATCTCGTCCGTGACGCCGGTGAGCTTGCCGCTCTCGGCCCAGCGCAGCACCTTCGAGACAAAGTTGTCGCCGCCGTGGCCGTAGAGCCACGCCGTGCGCACGATGTAGTGCCGCGCCAGCGCGGCCTGCACGCGGCGCTCGCCCTGCAGCTTCGAGCGTCCGTACTCGTTGAGCGGCTTTGGCGCATCGTCTTCCTCGTACGGCGTTCCCTTCGCCCCGTCGAACACTTCGTTCGTGCTGACGTATACCAGCGATGCGCCCGTGGCGGCGCACGCGCGCGCGACGTGCTCTGCGCCAAGGGCGTTGACTTGCATCGCGAAGGCAGGCTCGCGCTCGCAGCGCGCCGTGTCGGTCAGCGCCGCGGCGTGCACGACGACGTCCGGCTGGAACGTATCGATGGCTGCGGCGACCGCCGCTGCGTCCGTGATGTCGAGCTCCCGATGAGAGAGCGCCCCAAGCTCGTGCCCGCCCAGCGCTCGTTGCAGCTCGCGGCCGAGCTGGCCGTTCGCTCCGGTGATGAGAACTCGCATGGGAATCACGATCCCCAGGCTAAAGCCTGGGGCAGGGACGTGTCGTTAAATGCCCCAGCCTTGAGGCCGGGGTCTCGTGATTTCATCAGCCCTGGTAGGGCTTCGCTTCCGCCAGCCGGCGGCCGTACATCCGCTGATAGTAGTCCCGATACTCGCCGGACTTCACCTTTTCCCACCACTTGCGGTTCTCGCGGTACCAGGTGACGGTCTTCTCGATCGCCGCTTGGAAATCATGGCGCGGCGACCAGCCGAGCGCTGCTATCTTCGTCGCGTCCAGCGCGTAGCGTTGGTCGTGCCCCGGCCGGTCTTCCACGAAGCGGATCAGGCTCTTCGGCTTTTCCAGCAGCTCCAGGATGGTCTCTACCACGTCGATGTTCGTCCGCTCATTGCCCGCTGCGATGTTGTAGGCTTGGCCGGCCTCGCCGCGGTGCAGCAGCAGATCGAGCGCTTCGCAGTTGTCGTCCACATAGAGGCGGTCGCGCCACTGGAGGCCCTGGCCGTACACCGGCAGCGGCTGGTCGTCCAGCGCGTTCGTGACGAAGAGCGGCACGGCCTTCTCGGGGTGCTGGCGCGGCCCGACGTTGTTCGCGGGTCGCGCGATGACGACCGGCAGGCCGTACGTCGCGACGAAGGCATGGGCCAGCAGCTCGCCGCCGGCCTTGCTCGCCGAGTAGGGGCTGCGCGGCCGGAACGGGTCCGTCTCGACGAAGCGCTGGTCGCCCAGCGACTGGCCGTACACTTCGTCCGTCGAGACGTGCAGGAACCGCTCGATGCCGCGCAGTCGCGCCGCCTCCAGCAGAACGTGCGTGCCGTAGACCTCGGTCTGGATGAAGCCGCCCGGGTCCTCCAGCGACCGGTCGACGTGGCTCTCCGCGGCGAGATGAGCCACCGCATCGACCTGCGCCATCAGCTCGCTGACGAGATGGACGTCGCAGATGTCGCCCTGGACGAAGCGATAGCGCGGGTCACGCTCGATATCGCGCAAGTTCTCCAGGTTGCCGGCGTAGGTGAGCTTATCCAGGTTGACGATCTGGTAGTCGTACTTCCGCAGCAAATGCAGGATGAAGTTGCTGCCGATGAAACCCGCGCCGCCGGTGACGAGGATCCTGCGCATGGCTAGGGCATGTGCACCTTGCTGAAATCGCCCAGCACCAGCGAGTAGCTGTGCGGCCGCCGGTCGCTGCCGCGCAGCTCCACGTTGCGGCCGATCAGGCTGTGCTCGATGCGATGCCCGACCGACTCGATCGTGGTGTGCTCGAGCACGACGCTCTCCGCGATCTCGGTGTCAGTGATCAGGCAGTCGTGGTAAATCGAGGTGAACGGCGCGATGTACGAGTTGACCACGCGTGTCCGCTCGCCGATGATCGCCGGGCCGTTGATCCGGCTGTTCACGATCTCCGCGCCTTCCTGGATGACGACGCGTCCCTGGATTTTCGTCGTCTCGTCGAGTGTGCCCAACATCGCGGGCTGCAGGTCTTCCAGGATCAGGTGGTTCGCTTCCAGCAGGTCGTCGTGCTTGCCAGTGTCGATCCAGCGGCCGGAGATCACCTCCGCGCGCACGTCGAGGCCGTCGTCGATCAGACACTGGATGGTATCGGTAATCTCCAGCTCGCCTCGAGCGGACGGCTTGATCCGCCGGACGGCGTCGAACACCTTCGCATCGAAGAAGTAGATGCCGATTACGGCCAGGTTGGATGGCGGCTCGCTCGGCTTTTCGATCACGCGGACGAGACGCTCACCCTGAAACTCGGCCACGCCGAAGTCCTGCGGCCGCTCGACCGGACTGAGTAAGACGAGCGCGTTGTGCGACCCGCCCCGAAACTGCTCTACATAACGCCCGATCCCTTCCTTGATGAAGTTATCGCCCAGGAAGAGGACAAACGGGGCGCCCGCCAGGAACTCCTCGGCGATCTTGATGCCGTGCGCGATGCCGAGCGGCGCCGGCTGCTCGATGTAGGTGACGCTGGCGCCGAAGCGCGTGCCGTCGCCCACGGCGGCGCGCACCTGGTCCTTCGTCTCGCCGACGACGAGGGCGATCTCGGTCACCCCGGAGGCGACGAGCTGCTCCAGGGCGTAGAACAGGATCGGCTTGTTGGCCAGCGGGACCAGCTGCTTTGCGCCGGTGTAGGTAAAGGGGCGCAGGCGCGTACCCTTGCCCCCGGTCAGGACCAGTCCCTTCAGGCGTTCGTTCGGTCGGGTGTCCGGCATGAGCTCAGCGTTCCTTAGACGAACGCGCGATCGCTGCTCCATCTTACGGCGGGGGCGAGTGTCGTGGCCAATTCGAGTGCAGAATGAGGCCCCGAGCAGTGGCGGCTACTCGGGGCCTGCGTAGGGGGGTCCCCACGCAATGTAAAATTAGCATACGGTCGTTGCGGCTGCAACCGAAATCGACCGCAGCGGTGTACAGCGTGCGACCTTGGCGGCTGCGGGCGCAAATCTTGACCTCGCGAAGTCTGTTCGACGATAGTGAGGGCGCATTTTCGCGTAGAGCAAGCGAGGAAGAACACATGCAGCTCTCCGGCACAACGGCGATCGTTACGGGCGCCGCGGTCGGCGTCGGGCGCGCAACCGCGTTCGAGCTGGCGAAGCGGGGCGCGAACGTCGTCGTGAACTACTCGCGCTCGGAGCAGGAGGCGAAGGAGACCGTGAGTGAAGTCGAGCGACTGGGAGCGCGCGCGCTGCTTGTGCGCGCCGACGTCTCGAGCGACGCCGAAGTGCGCTCGATGGTGGACCAGACCGTCGAGGCGTTCGGCGCCGTCCACGTGCTGGTCAACAACGCGGCGACGACGGCGTTCGTCCCGTTTCCGAACTTGGAAGGGCTCACAGAGGAGGCGTGGGACCGCATCCTGGCCGTTAACCTGAAGGGCCCGTTCTTCTGCTCGCGCGCCGTGGCTGCGCCAATGCGCGGGACAGGCAACGGCGCGATCGTGAACGTGGCGTCCGTGGCGGGCATTCGCGCCGTCGGCAGCTCGATCGCGTACGCCGCCTCGAAGGCTGGTCTGATCAACATGACGGTCGCGCTCGCGCGGGTGCTCGCACCGGAGATCCGCGTCAACGGTGTGGCGCCGGGCTTCATCGATACGCGCTGGCTGAAGCAGGGTCTCGGTGAAGCCTACGAAGGCGCGAAGCGCTTCCAGTCCGAGCAGACACCGCTCAAGCGCGTTGCCACGCCGGAGGACATCGCGCAGGTTATCCTCGGCCTGATCGAAGGCGCAGACTTCGTCACCGGCCAGACGATCACGGTCGATGGCGGCAACCTGGTCCGCGCCTAACTACGAGGCAGCCCAGCCGGCCTCCACAAGAAAGCGCTCGACGCGCGTATTGAAGTCGGCGGCGCGCTCGAAGTAGGCGGAGTGTCCCGCCTCCGGAATAGTCTCGAAGCGCGAACCGGGCACCTGCTCGTGCGCCACGCGGACGATCTCTGGTGGCGTGATCGTGTCGTCTTCGCCGACGAGGAACAGGATCGGGATACCCAGCGCGGTCAGCGCGCCCGCGGAGCTGCCGCGATAGCCGGGGATCGGCGCGAGGAACTCCGCAGGTCGCGGCGGGTTCAACCGGCCGATCAGCCGGTACAGGTACGCTAGATCGGGGCGTTCGCTGCGCAGTCGGGGCGAGACGGCGCGCCGGGCGAGCGAGAGACGGCCCAGCGGCCCCCTGCGATGCGCCTCCTGCTTCTCCCGCAGGGCATCGTTCACGGCACCACCCGTCGTGCCTGCCAGGACCAGGGCGCCGGCGCGCCCCGGGTTGCGCGCCGAGAAGCCCACCGCCGTTCGCCCGCCCATCGACTGGGCTACGATGGCGCAGCGCTCGATGCCCAGGTGGTTGAGCAGCTCGCGCAGGTCGTCCGCGAAGGCGCGCCGGCCGGGGCCCTCCGGCAGGTCCTCCGACCGGCCGAACGCCCGGTGGTCGAACGTGATACAGCGGTAGCTTCGACTGAAGTAAGGCAGCTGCTGCCACCAGCTGAGCTGGTTGCCGCCGGCGCCATGCGCGAAGACGAGCGCCGGGCCCTTACCGGCCGTCTCATAGTGCAGGCGGATACCGTTGATCAGAGCCGAAGCCATGGCTTGTGACCGAAAGCGCAAGCCAGGGTACCACTGCTCTGGGAGGCCCGGCAAGCACGCATCTTGACACTAGCTTTTGTTTGCAGTAGACCTATGGCCACGGAAGGCGCGACGGCCACGGGAAGGGGCATCCCCACTGCGGCCGTTCTTTGCATTGCCGTATGGTTTACATTGCGTCTTGCGCGAGTATAATATGGCACAGCCGCTCGGCGGCGGGGTTCACTGACGGGTTGCTAACGGAACAGCTAGGAGGAAGGAGCCAACATGGCCACGAGTTATTGGCAACGCTTTGAGCGAGAACGCATCTCCAGGCGGAGGCTCTTGGGCACGGCTGGCGCCGGAGCCGCTGGATTAGCCGTCGTTGCCGCGTGCGGCAACGACAAG
>JBIOYF010000182.1:0-5060 GCA_044870035.1 Dehalococcoidia bacterium | reverse complement strand
AGGCCGTGTCGGGCGGGAAGGCGTGTCCCTCGGCGACCTGCCGCGTCGCGTACAGGTCGAGTAGCTCGCGGGCCAGCTCGGCGACGGCGCGGCGAACGCGCTCCTTGGCGCGCGTCCACTCCTGGCTACCCAGCCGCGTCAGGGACGGCGGCTGATCGCTGCCGCCCATGAAACGGCTGACGCGGTCGACCTGCTCGGCCGGCACGTAGAGCTTGTCGCCCTGGGCGTAGCGCAGCTCCAGGTACTCGCGCTCTACGTCGCCGATGCGTCTGCGCACCAGGCCGGAAAAACGCGCGATCCCGTGCTCGATATGCACGACGTAGTCGCCCGCCGACAGCTCGGCGAGGAACGCTTCGCGGCTCGCGCTGCTGCGCTTCGCCAGCCGGCGGCGCTGCTTGACGAAGCCGAAGACCTCCGCATCCGCTAGCAGCGTGAGCGGCGGCTCCGACGTCGTCAGCCGCCAGCCCTGCGGCAGCGAGCCGGGCACAACGGCGATCGAGCCGGCCCGCGGCTCCTCCGGCTGCGCCGTCACTGCTGCCGGGATGCCCTCTTCGCTGAGCACCTCGGCCAGCCGCTGCGCCTGCTGCGAGACGATCACGATCGCCCGGCCCTTGCGCCGTGCCGAGTCGACGTCTGATGTCAGCGCGCGCAGCCGCCCGCCGTAACCATCGGCCGGCGCGAAGGGCAGCCGGACCGATGTGCCGGCGTCCGATATTGCGTCGCTCTCCGCGTCGCGTGTGTCCAGCGCCCAGCGCGAGAGCTGCAACCGGCGCGGCTGTTGGTCGATCAGCGCGCGCAGGTCGCCGCTCGCGAACTGCGGCGCTGGCAGGCCGCGTGGCAGCTCGCCGCGGCTTTCCAGATCGCGTCGCATCTCGTCGACGTGCTCGTCGTGCTCTTCGAGCGCCGCCGTCAGATCGGCCGGCTCATCGATCACGACGAGCGCGTTCCGGGCCAGATGGTCGAACAGCGAGCCCGTCGCCAAGAACGGCACGTAGAAGCTCTCCTCCGGGATCGAGTCGCCCGCCGCGAGGCGGCCCAGCTCTTCTTCGAAACGCTCGTGCGCGTCCGGGTTGAGCGTCGACAGGTCGAGCCGGCCCGCGAGCCGCTGGATCGCCGGCGGCAGATCGAGAACCTCGCGTGCGGGGCCGATCTGCGCGGCTTCCAGGCGCGCCGTCGAGCGCTGCGTCGTGCCGTCGAAGCGCCGCAAGCTCTCGACCTCGTCGCCCAGGAACTCGACGCGCAACGGTTCTTCGTCGGACGCTGGATACACGTCGACGATGCCGCCGCGCCGCGCAACGTCGCCCGGCCGTTCGACGAGCCGCTCGCTCCGGTAGCCGAGTCGCAGCAACGAAGCGACGAGCTTGTCGGGCGTCGTGCGTTCGCCCATACGCAGCGAGACAAGCGCCGCCTCCTCGTCGCGCGAGAGCGTCCGCTGCGTGAGACAGACGCCGGACGCCACGACGACGCAGCGTTCGCCGGACGCGAGCGCCTGCAGCGCGCGCAGCCTCTCGCGCAGCACGTCCGCGTCCGGCGCGAGGCGCTCGAACGGGAGCGTGTCGCGTTCGGGGCAGAGGAGCACCGGGACGGCTTCTCCCAGCCAGCTCGCCAGCTCCTCGGCCAGCGCCGTCGCCTGCGCCGGCTTCGGCACGATCGCCAGCAGCGGCCCGTCCGCGTCGCGAGCCAGCGCCGCGACGACCGGTGCCTTCGCCGCGTCGCTCATGCCGACGACGGCCGGCTCCGCGGACGCGCGCTCGCGCAGCGCCGCGATGTCGCAGGCGCGATCGATGACGGGGAGCAGCCGCGCTAGGTCCATTTCGTACACGCCGAAATGGGCTGGTCGTCGGGCGACCAGCCCCTAAGCGAGGCTATTGTAGCGTCAGGACGAAGCCCGAAGCGAGCGCCGAATGGCGAGGCCGAGACCCAGAAACGCAAGCCCCGCAACGACTAGGAGCATAACCCCCTTTCGCCACGGGTGGGCGCTCGGCATGCCGGTGCCGGCGTGCGGCAGTTGCGCGCAAAGAGTAGCCTGACCCTGCTGGGCCGCAGATAACCGCTGGGGAGTTGCCATGTCTTCGAGCAAGCCGGCACAGAAGTCGACAAGAATCGGCTCACTTCCTGGGTAAAGGGGCGGAGTAAAGTTGAAGCCACCGCTGCTCCTCAACACAGTGTAGTTCAGCCATGTGAGCGGTCGATAGCCATCGGCGCGGACTTCGAAGCTAACAAGCATAGGGTCGTGTGGCGGTACGAGGTGCCGAAATTCGTAGCATCCTCGTACGGTCGTATATGTAAGATTGAGCTCCGGGATGCGGATTGTCGCGCCATCGACCGGAGGGATGGTCGTGCCCATGATCGCCACCTCGCCTGGATCGCGTGCCCGCCCGCAGGTGCTTTCCGGCGAGATTGTTGGAGTCGGCGCTATGCTAGCGCACGCGGAGCCGTCATCTAGTTCTCCGCGGCCGTCGCCGACCCGAGTTTCGACCGCGTTCGAACTCCTACCCGGTCCACCGTCCACGATGTAAGCAGCCACCTTGACAGTGCCATTGAAGTCTTTGTCGATTCTCATGTTGATTTCGATCTCGCCGTCGCCGTCGTCATTTGTTGTGAGCCCGAACCAGTACACGGCATTTGCGCGGACACCCTTCTCTATGGGCGCATAGCCCGTCATTATACGTTCTGAAAGCAGCACAGCGTGGCAGGGTATCTGTACGCTGGCTCCCACGAGACCGGCAGCACGAGAATAATGCAAGTGGTACGTGACGGCATCGCCCGGTGCTGCCGCTTCCGGGCCGTCGATCGTAACGGCGAAGGGCGCCGCTTGTGCGTGCGCTCTGCCTGTCATTACGGAAGCCACGAGAACGAGTGCAGTAGCCAGGAAGAACCAGCGTGCCACTACGTCACCTATCTTTACGCATGCTAGCCCACCAAGGAATAGTCAGCCAGGGCTCGAAGGCTCTCAATTGAACTGCTGCATCGCCGCTTCGATGCCGTCCGCGATCGCCATCTCGATGGCGTCGGCCGCGCGTTCGGCGGCCGCCTCCAACAGCTCGCGTTCTTCCGGCGGGGGGTCGGACAGGACGTAGTTCGCCACCACCTCCGGCTCCCACGACTGCTCGCCGCGCACCACCGGCCGCCCGATGCCGATGCGCAGCCGCGGAAACTCGCTCGTCCTGATGACGTCGATGATCGATTGCAGTCCTTTATAGCCGCCGGAGCCGCCGCTCGGGCGCAGGCGTAGCTTGCCGACCGGCAGGTCTAAGTCGTCGCAAACGACGAGCAGCTCCGCCGGGCCATCGAGCTTCAGTTCGTCGATCAGCTTGCGTACGGCTGCGCCGCTCAGGTTCACGTACGTGCGCGGCTTCGCCAGCGTCACGGGCTGCCCGAGGATTACGCCCGCGCCGGCCGCCGCGTGCTTCCCGCGTGAGAGCTTGATCCCGTGCCGGCGCGCGAGGCGCTGCAGCGTCCAGAACCCGACGTTGTGGCGTGTGTTCGCGTAGTCCTCACCCGGATTGCCCAGCGCGACGACGAGCCGGATGCGCCGGTGCTCTGCATCGTCGCTGTGATCGGAGCTCGAGACGAGACGGCGCAGGCGGCCGAGCAGCCCTCCGCTCACGGTGGCGTCGTGAGATAGAAGGACGGCACGCGTGAGCCGTCGCTGTCGCGCTGCGCGGCGAGCTGTTCGCGCAGGAGACCGCGTAACGTCTCGACGACGAGGTCGACCTGCTCTTCCGTGACCACCGGGTGCGCCAGCGCGATCTGCTCGAACAGGTGCAGCGCCTCGGGCGTCGGCGCTACGGGCTGCGCGAGCAGCTCCTGCAGAAAGACGAGCAGCTCGCCGTCGAGCACTTGCGCCAGCGACGCGGTGTCGGCCGCCTGCACGACCTCGACGAACCGGTCGAGGCGCTCGCCGCCGCGGGCCAGGATGCGCCGCACCGCCTCGCTGGCGAGACGCTGCTGCTGCGTCGCGAGGGCGCTGTTGAGCCGGTGGGTCACGTCGTCTGTCTGCTCGCTCGGCAGCGAGTCCTTCAGGGTCAGTCCGCAACTGCCGCACACCGGCCGTTCGACCAGCGCCTTTTGTAGATCGTTCGTGGTGCAGGCCGGCCCGCTGCTCGAGAGCGTCCGGTAGCCGGCGAGCGCTTCTTCGCCCACCGCCGGCCCCAACGCTCGCAGGCTGTTCAGCCGTTCGAGCGATCGCGCCGCGGGCGCGAGGCCGTGCAGCGTGCGCGCCAGCTTGCCGAACGCCTTCCAGTAGCGGGCGTGGTGGTCCACGTACGCGCTGGAAAACGCCGAACGGAACGTCTCGAACGCGGCGCGCATGCTGTCGATCCGGTGCGGCTCGATCAGCAGCGCGATGAACGAAAGCTGCTCGAGCGTCGCCGCGTGGTCGACGACCAGCGCGGGGCGGTTCTCTGGAACGGTCGCTTCGGCCAGGTAAGCGCGCATCGCAAGCAGCTCGTCGACGCCGTCTCGTCCCTCTTGTAGCGAACGAACGAACGCGATCGCATCCGCGAACGCTGCGGCCGAGGCAAAGACCCGCTGAGGAGGAGTGCCGGCGGCTACCTCCTGGACGCGCGCCAGCGGCTCGACCGTCTCGCCCCCGTGCGGGATCAGTGCACTCGTCTTGCGCAGAAGCGGCCGCAGCCGCGTCAGGACGTTCTGCGCTAGCGCGACGCGAGCCGGTTCCCTGGGCCAGGACAGGACTTCGTTGGCTGCGTCCCAGTAGGCGTGCGAAACGGGCGCGTCGTCCATGACGGGCTGAGCGTGGCGTCGAGTGCCCACGGGCGGATGATAGCGGGTGGACGCGCCGCGCGGCTAGCTGGCGGCGACGCCGGCCGGAAGCCGGGCCTGCTCGACGATGCCCGGCAGCTCGGCCAGGAGCCGCTCGATGTGCGCCACAGGCGTGGTCGGGCTGACGCTAAATCGCAGCGTTCCAACTGCCCTCGAGAGCGGCACGTCCATCGCCAGCAGCACGTGCGATGGCTCCAGCGTCTCTTCGTTACAGGCGGAGCCCGCGCTCGCGGCGATCCCGGCCTCATCCAGCAGGCGCAGCATCACCCGCGCAT
>JBIOYF010000181.1:0-10279 GCA_044870035.1 Dehalococcoidia bacterium | reverse complement strand
CAGATAGCAAACCGCCGGCAGGGGGGCCGCCGGCGGTCTGCTCCCGTAAGACGCACCAACGCTGGCTAGGCGGGCCCCCGCTGGTGCATCGCGAGGAGGGACGGTCCGCCATGCTCGCCCCTGGAGTCCAGCACCGGCCGGCAAGCTTTTCGCTCCCCGCAGAACCGCAAACCTGCCGGACGGACGCTGGTTCTCCGCACAAAACCACCGCCCCGCACCACGCTGTGTGGGTAAATCATCGATGCGTTGGGTTGGCCGGTTAGGCTGTATGCTGCGCGTTGAGAGGGTGCCGACGCCGCTGGTGAGGGTGCTGCCGATTTGCCGCCTTGGTCTTCCATGACCCTCCCCTTTTTGGGGGCTTGACTGCTGTCGCGATGATGAATATGCTTACATGAGTATTGAAGTAAGACTGGTGTTACATGCTCCCCTATTCATGCTGTATCGTGTCTGAATAATTAGTAATGATAGTTCATGCCTGTATTATAATGCATGAATAGAGTTTGTCAAGGGGTGGTGTGAATTGAGGACCTGGGGATTCCTGACCAATCATGCCCACGTCCTGATCCAGATAGCTCGCAACCCTAGCTCGACGGTGCGAGAGATCGCGCTATCGACGGGCATCACAGAGCGGGCCGCCCACAGCGTCCTGCGCGACCTGCGCGAATCGAAGATTGTGCTGGTTACGCGCGTGGGGCGCAGGAACGTGTATCGGGTCGATCCGGAGGCCCTGGCGAACTACCCGCGCTGGGCAGCTTCTGCGATGGAGATCCCACGACCGCTGATCCAGGCGGCGATTAAGGGCCTGGCCGGGGTGGCCATTGGAGGGTAAGCTCAGACCGAGCTTCGGCGGGCCCGTTCCGCCTCGTCCCGATGCGTAGCTGGGGCTTCCTGACGACGCAGGCGCTGATCCTGATTCACGTTACCCAGCATCCGCGCTCCACCGTGCGTGAAATCGCCCTCGCCGTCGGGGTTACCGAGCGGGCGGCGCATGCCGCGCTCCAGGACCTGCGGGAGCAGGGCATCATCGAGCGGCAGCGCGAAGGCCGCCGGAACCACTACTCAGTCGACTTTGACACCCTCGTCGGCTACCGCCGCGAAGGAACGGCGCCCGGCCTGGTCCCGGACGTGTTCGTGGCTACGCTCGTCGATTCGCTGCTCGAGCTTCGTCCGGCCGGGGGCAGCGCCCGAGCGTAGGTAGAAGCACCTAAACTTCTGCTGCGCCAGACCGACCAGAGGCGCGATGTCGTCGCGCATCGGGCGTTGCGCGGTTAACACAGGCGTCAGTCTCCTATGCCGGTCGTTCGTGCTCGCTTGTTCTCGCATGTTCTGTTGCCCCTGAACCTAGCTCTAACTTGGCCATGCCGGAAACCGACTATTATCCAGGAAATATATGCTGGACCAGAACCGGCCTTCCTTCAGTTCGGAAGCGAAGGGTGGAAGACTTCGCCGCGCCCTATCCCTGTTTGCGGATGTGGGCCATGCCCTGCTGGGCCCGACGGATCCCGGCGCAGCCCGGCAGGACGTGATCCGGCGCGCGCTCGTAGCCAGCGTCATTGTGGGCGTCGTGCCGATCGGGCCGGCCCGGCTGCCGGGGTGGCAGGGCGTGGTCGGCGGCTGCGGTGTTGCCCTCGTCTACGACGTTTTGCTGTTCCATCTGGTTTTCATGCGAAAGCAATACTTCCAGGCGCGCGTCCTGGGCATGGTGCTGGACTCGATCGTTCTCATGGGCGCGTCGTTCTTCGTGTTTCAACAGATGGGCGCCCAGGGATCTGCGTCTGATATCTGGCTGGTCTTCTTCGTGTACGTCGTCACGGGCGGGTTCACGCTGGCGCCGCTCGGCTCGGTGCTCTACACGGCGCTCTGGACCGGGTGGTTTGCGCTCGGGACGCTGCTCTACTTCCCGCCCGGTTCGCAGTACGCCGATCAGCTGGTGATCCGGGTCATCTTCCTCGCCACCATCGGCCTGAGCGCGCTTGGTGCGGCGAGCGAGCTGGAGAAGCGGCGCGCGAAGCTGGCGCAGCAGAACCGCCAGACGATCGCCATGCTCGCCAAGCTGGTGGAGGCGCGGGACACTGACGCGGGCGCGCATCTGCAGAGCATCCAGCACTTCTCCCGCGCGATCGCCCTGTATTTCGGCATGTCCGAACGCGAAGCGGACGAGATCGCCTACGCGTCGATGGTGCACGACGTGGGGAAAGCGAACGTGCCCGACTCTGTGTTGAAGAAGGCTGGCCCGCTCGACCGCGAGGAGTGGTCGATCATGCAAGAACACACGGTCTGGGGCGAGCAGATCCTGATCGAAAACTCGGAGTTCGAGATGGCGCGGGAGGTCGCGCGCTGGCACCACGAACGCTGGGATGGGAGCGGCTATCCGGATGGCCTAGCCGGAGAACAGATCCCGCTGGCAGCGCGGGTCGTCGCTGTGGCCGATGTATACGACGCGCTGATCAGCCGCCGCCCGTACAAGGAGCCCTGGCCAGCCGAGAAAGCGATCGCCGAGCTGCGGAGGCTGGCGGGCTCACACCTCGATCCGGAGATCGTCGATGCTTTCTCGCGCCTCTGGGAGCGCGGCGTCATCAACCGCATCAGCGAAGAGATCGGCAAGTCAGGCGAGCAGGAGGCGTCGATTCTGGAGAAGGCTGCCTAGCTGCCTGGTGCTGGTTTCGCCTCGCGCTCCGTCTTCGAGTTGGCGCGCGCTTTGGCGCCGCTCGGGTCGGCCAGCTCCCGGCGCACCGTCTTGAGCAGCTCTGGGACCGAGCGCCGCTCCCTGACGAACCAGATCAGCGCCAGCAGCAGAAAGACCGCACCGAAGGCGAGTCGCGCTTCGGTGAACGGCAGCGCGAGCTGCAGAATGAAGAGCCCGAAGATCAGGCCGGCCTCCCGGCCGTTGAAACTCAGGCTCATGAGCACCGCCACGGCGAACAGGGCCAGCGCGCCTGTGAGGAACACCTCCGCGCTCTGCTGTCCGTCCATGTGCAGCGGCGAGAGCGACGTGCCGGAGATGGCGAAGGCCAGCGGCAACGAGCCGACCAGGAGCGTCCACTGGTTCACTTCCGACGATACAAGCAGCGTCAGCCCGGACTGAGCGCGTCCGCGCAGCGCGAGCATCGCCGCGAGGATGAACTCCGGCGACTCGGACGCGAGCGGCGCTACCCACTGGACGAGCAGGAACTCGTCGATGCCGAGCGATCTGCCGGAGTCAACGAGGCCGTTGGCGAATGGCTCGGCCGCTGCAAAGACCGTCCCCGCGGCGAACACGAAGATCCCCACGACCACCGCCCAGCGCGCGCGCAGCGGCAGCGCCGCGATCGCCTGCGCGGGACCGACGAGCGGCGCCTCCTCGGCCGGCGGCGCTCGCGAGGAAAGGTAGAGGTATGTTAGGAAGAGCGAGATGAGCACGCCCGAGTCGATCAGGGAGAGGTGACCCCGCAGGGGGATGGTGAAGTTGTAGATGCTGGCGATGCCCAGGAAAACCAGGCCCATCGAGTTCGACTCGCCGACCTCCAGGTCGCCATCCCGCGGGCGCTTCTTTTGGCGGAGCCAGAAGATGAAGAAGACGAGCGGCCAGGCGAAGCCGACCAGCAGCCGGTTCGCGCCGGTCATGTTCGCCAGCGCGAAGTGAGCGTGCTCCGGATTGGTAGGCGCCGTCCACGCGAAGTAGAGGTCGACGGCGTATTCGGGCAGGATGGCGATGATCGCGAGCACGGCCAACGCGAGCGTTGCCGAGATCATCTGCTCGGCGACCTCGGACGCCCAGACGAGCAGTGTCGCGGCCGCGAGAATGCCCAAGCCGAAGATCGCCGAGACGAGCAGGTCGGGCCAGTCGAGGTGGTAGACTCCCGCGATCTCCAGGATGCGGAGGATCGGCGACGGCGCCGCGAGCGCGACCGCGAAGCCTATCTGGAGCCAGTTTCGGAGGGCGGAGCTGGCTGTCTCGGACCCGGAAGGCAGCGCGTCCTTGTCGCGAGACATCGCTTCAGAGTAGCATAGGCTGCAACCGCACGATAACCATTATGCTACGCCGTCCGCTCGTCTTTCTCGCTGCCCTCACGGGCGTCCCGCTCGCCATCGCCTGGTTCCTGTCCGAACAGGTGATCCACCCACGCCGCCGCGTGGAAGACCACGATCTGAGCGACTTCGACCTCCCGGCCGAGGAGATCTCGTTCGTCAGCCGGGACGGCACGCGGCTGGCGGGTTGGTTCATCCCGCCTCGGAACGCCGGCCGGCCGGCGCCGGGCGTTGTCCTGTCGCACGGCTGGGCGCGCAGCCGCTGCGAGCTGCTGCCGCACGCTGACCTTCTGCACCGCGCCGGCTACGCCGTGCTGATGTTCGACTACCGCAATCGCGGGCTGAGCGAGGGCGACTCGATCACGATGGGCGTGGAAGAGCGCGGCGACCTGCTCGCCGCCATCGACCAGCTGGCCGCCCGGCCGGAGGTCGATGCGTCGCGCATTGGCCTCTTCGGAATGTCGATGGGAGGCGTGCTGGCGATCCTAGTCGGGGCGGCGGACGCCCGGGTCCGCTCGATCATTGCGGAGTGCCCGTTCGCCACGCACGATGTGATCATGAACCGCTCGCTGCGGCATTACTTCAAGCTGCCCGCGTTCCCCGTCGCGGATCTCGCCCGCTGGATCATCGAACGCCGCCTGGGCGAGCCGCTCGCCGAAGTCGAGCCGCTACGCTACGTCGCCAGCTACGCTCCGCGGCCGCTGCTCATCATTGCCGACGAACGCGATGCCGTCATCGGCCGCGAGGAGACAGAGCGCCTGTTCGCCGCGGCCGGCGAACCGAAGCGCTTCTGGCTGGTCCCGCAGGCAGACCACGCGCGCGGCTGGCAGTACGGGCGCGAAGAGTACGAGCGTCGCGTCGTCGAGTTCTTTGGCGAGACGCTGGCCGCCACGCCGGCCGGCGTTGGCGCGACGACCTAATCGATGGCAGACGCCTCGACTCCCGACGTCGTCCTGCGCACCGTAGGGCTATCGAAGCGTTACGGCCGCCTCTCCGCGGTGCAGGACCTGGTGCTTGAAGTCCACCGCGGGCGCGTCTACGGCTTCCTGGGACCGAACGGCGCGGGCAAGACAACGACGATCGCGATGGCGCTCGGGCTGATCGCCCCGACGGACGGCCATGTGGAGATGTTCGGCCTCGACACACGCGAGCATCTTTCGGAGGCGCTCCACCGCACGGGTGCGATCCTCGAAGGCCAGGCGTACTATCCGTTGCTCTCCGCGCGCGACAACCTGCGGGTCTGGGCCGCGGTCAGCGGCGACGTGGCAGCGGCGCGCATCGACGAGGTGCTGGAGCTGGTCGGCCTGGCCGACCGCAGCGAGGACAAGGTAAGGACGTACTCGCAGGGCATGAAGCAGCGCCTCGGGCTCGCGGCGGCGCTGCTGCACGATCCCGAGCTGCTCGTCCTGGACGAGCCGACGAACGGGCTCGATCCGGCGGGCATCCGCGAGTTCCGCGACCTGATCCGCCTGCTTGCCGCCGCCGGCAAGACGGTCTTTGTCTCCAGTCACCTGCTGGGCGAAGTCGAGCTGATGTGCGATGACGTCGGCATCGTCAAGAACGGACGGCTGCTCACGCAGGGGAACGTCGCCGAGCTGCTCCGCCGGGGCGAAGCCATGGAGCTGCAAGCCACCGATTCGCTCAAGGCGGTGGAAGTGCTGCAGGCGATCGACTGGGTGCGCGGCGTAACGAGCGCCGACGGGCGGATCGTCGTTGAGGCGCCCCGCGAGCGCGCGGCTGAGCTGAGCAAGGCGCTCGCCGATCAGCAGGTCTACCTCTCCGAGCTGCGGCCGCGCGACAGCTCGCTGGAGGACTTCTTCCTGGAGGTGACGGGGGATGAGGGGTCTGACCGCTAACGTCATCGCAGCGGAGCTGCTGAAGGTGCGCAAGCGCTGGCTACCGTACATTCTCGTCTTCGTGCTGATCCTCGGCGCCGGAGTGATGGTCTGGCTGGGCGGGTTCACCTCCTGGAAGGCAGATAGCGGGCTAGGCAGCGAAGAAAGGCGGATGGCGCTGCAGACGTTCGTCCTGCCTTGGTGCTTGGTCTCCCTGCTGGACACCGGGCAGTTCTGGGGCTCCGTCATCGTCGGCGTGCTCACCGCGTCGATGGTGGCGACGGAGTTCGGCTGGGGTACCGCGCGCCAGGCCCTGGTGCGCGGCCAGACGCGAGCCCAGTACCTCACGGTGAAGCTGGCGGGCATCGTGATCATCTCGGCGGCGCTGCTGCTGACGGCGCTGGCCGTGGGGATCATCTTTTCGCTCATGGCGACGGCGATCGCCGGCGAGCCGATCACGCTGGACGTGCCGGACGGCCCCTCCGTGCCGGAGCTTGTGCTGATGGTGCTGCGCGCCGGCTACGCGGTGATCCCGTACGGCCTGCTTGCGTTTTGCCTGACGGTGGTCGGGCGTTCAACGGCGCTGGGCGTCGCCGGCACGCTGATGTACATGATCGCGGAGTCGATCCTGCTCGGCATCCTGCAGGGCCTCGGTGGTCCCGCCCCGACGATCCAGGCCTTCGTCCTCGGACACAACGCCAGCGCGGTGCTCTCGGCCAACGTCATCGGCAACGAGAACTTCAACAGCATCGCCTTCCGCAACAACCCGCTGCCGGCCGACGTGCCAGACCCGGCTGTGGGAGCGCTCGTCATCGCGCTCTACTGCGCCGCCTTCTTGGCGATCGCTTACGGCGTCTTCGGCCGGCGCGACCTGGGTATCGAATCGGGCGGCAGCTAAGCGGCAGCGCCGCCGAGCAACCGGGGCGCTTGGCCTTCGCCTCCAGCGCGCGGACCTTACGGTGCCGACGGCACGTGGCGCAGTTTTTCCGGATTGCGTACGACGCGCATACCGTCGATCCTGCCGTCACGGAAGCTGACCTCCGCCACCATGTAGGCCTGTCGGTCGATCCACGCGATAAAGCCGGGCCGGCCGTTCACCCATGCGCTTCGGATCTGCGTGGTCGCCGGCATCCTGCTGGCCAGGCCGATGAAGAAGCGCGCGACGCGGTCCGGGCCGTGGATAGGATTGAGCGCGGCGGGCACCTTGCCGCCGCCGTCCGACCAGACGGTCACGTCGTCCGAGAGCAGCTCGAGCAGGCCGGCCATATCGCCGTTCGTCGTCGCCTGGACGAAGCGCGTCGAAATCTCCTGGAGCTGCTGTGGCGTGATCTCGAAGCGACGGTCGCCGGCGCTGATGTGCTGGCGCGCTCGGTGCACCATCTGCCGGCAGTTCGCCTCGCTCTTGTCGACGATCTGGGCGATCTCCGGGTAGGGATAGTCGAACACTTCGCGCAGCAGGAACGCGGCGCGTTCCAGCGGCGAGAGCCGCTCGAGCAGGACGAGAAACGCCATCGACAGCGAGTCGGCCAGCGCGAGGTGCTCGTCGATCTGCGCTGTCTCCTCCGTGATCAGGGGCTCCGGCAGCCAGGGACCGATGTACTGCTCGCGCTGCGCCTTTGCGGAACGGAGCTGGTCGATGCACAGCCGCGTGATCACAGTCGAGAGGTACGACTTCGGCGAGCGCACGTCGTCCGTTGGCACGTCCTGCCAGCGGAGGAACGTCTCCTGCACCATGTCCTCAGCGTCCATCACGCTGCCCAGCATGCGGTAGGCGATGGAGAAGAGGAGCGGCCGTTGTTCGCTGAACGTCTCGACGCGGTTCATGGGCCATCATTATGACGCGACGCCCAGCGGCGCTGCCATCGCGTTCGTTGTTCGCGCTGAAGTCTTGCGCAGCACCAGCTCGGCGACGTGCCTGGCGCTCGCGGCGCTCGCGTCGGAGAGCCAGCCTTCGTCGCCGACCCAATCGCCAGCGACGTACAGGTCCTCGATGCCGGGCACCTCCGGCTCCGGTCGAGCGGCCAGCCCGCCCGAGGCGGCGGTCGCCGTGAGCGACACGACGGTGATGTTCGGCAGGTAGCGGCGCTGGAGCAGCTCGTCACGCCAGCCAGGCTGGACGAGGTCCATACGCGCCTCCAGCTCTCGTTCATGCGTCTTCGCGTCGGTGTCGTCCGGCGCCAGGTACTTGGCGACGTGGACCACCGCGCAGCCCTCCGGCGCGAGCTTTGCCACGCGCGTGTGCACCGAGAAGTAGAACGGCTCGTCGAGGCCGAAGGCGAAGCCGCGCTCGGGCTGGGGCAGGCGCCGCAGGCCGATGTCGAGGCAGGCCGCGCGAACCGGCACGGCTGATCGCGCAACGTCGCGCAGTGCCGGCGCGTCGACGAGCGACGCGGCGGTGTCGGGCGTTACGGCCAGCACAACCGCGGATGCCGCCAGGGTCCGGCCGTCCTTCAGCCGCACACCGCTCGCTGCGCCGTCGTGCTCGACCGCTTCGACGGGCGCGTTCGTCTCGATGCGCACGCCGGCGCGCTCGGCGGCGACGCGCAGCCCATCGACCAGCGTCTGCCAGCCGTGGTCGAGATACAGCACGCCCGCCTGCGCACCTTGCAGTTGCGTCAGCGCCACTTCTGCGCTCAGCTCATGGTTGTTAGTGTACGTGGCGACACGCTCCAGCCCCGTCGCCAGCGCGCGCACGCCGGGATCGCGCACTTCGCGCTCCAGCCACTCGCCGATCGGGACGTGGGTGAGCTTGCTCGCGTCGACGGAGCGGACCTTCATGAGCAGCCGCAGGAGGCCTGTCCGGCTGCCGATCAGCTTCGTCGTCAGGAACCAGGCCGGGCTGAGCGAGACGCTGTGCAGCGCGCCGCCCTTGATCGCGTAGCCGGCGTTCGGCGGCACCTTGCCCGTGTACGAGACGCTCAGCTCGCGCAGCGCCGCGGCCAGCGGCCCCTTCTTGTACACCGCATGCGGCCCGAGGTTGAACTCGAAGCCTCCCAGCTTGTTCGTGATCGCCCGGCCGCCCAGCGAGCTCGAACGCTCCAACAGCGTGACCGAACGCCCGCCGCGCGCGATCAGCGTCGCCGAGATCAGCCCGGCCAGCCCGCCGCCCACGACGACCGTATCGACCTGCTCGTGCTTTCCGTTCTGCATGACCTTGCTCCTTTCGCTCTTCATACATGAGACGAGCGGGCAGGCCGTCTTGTGACAGCGGGTGGGGTGACGTTGCAGTATTGCTCGCCTCCCAGGCCTGCTGTATACTCTGCCAGACCACTCCCACCCAAACGTATATGTAGGTGATCCAAATGAACGTTTCTTGCCTTCAGGAGCACTTGGCCAAGGGCCTGGGCATCGTCGGGCGGGCCGTCGCGACGCGCAGCACGCTGCCCATCACGTCCAACGTCCTCATCGCGACCGACGAAGGGCGCCTCAAGCTGGCCGCGACGAACCTCGAGATCGCGCTCAGCTCGTGGATCGGCGCTCAGGTCGAAGAACCAGGCGCTATCACCGTGCCGGCGCGGCTGCTGGCCGACTTCGTGAACTCGCTGCCCAGCGAGAAGATCGAGATGACGCTCGCGCCGCGTTCGCGCCAGCTCAAGCTGACCTGCGCGCGCAACCAGGCGACCATCGCCGGCGTCGACGCGGACGACTTCCCGCCGATCCCTTCTGTGGAAGACGGCGGCACCGTCGCTCTCGACCCGGCCGAGCTGCACTCCGCCGTTAGCCAGGTGATCATCGCCGCCGCCACGGACGACTCGCGGCCGGTGCTGACCGGCGTCGACCTGGTCATGGACGGCAACGAGCTGACGCTCGCGGCCGCGGACGGCTTCCGGCTCTCGGTGCGCAAGCTCGCGCTGCCGAAGGCCGTGAAGGAGCGCATCGAGGTGATCATCCCGCAGCGCGCGCTGGCCGAGCTGAACCGCCTGCTCCCCGAAGAGACGGAGCCGGTCGATCTGATGCTGAACGCCACGCGCACGCAGGCGCTCTTCCGTTTGAAGAACGTCGAGCTCGTTGCGCAGCTGATCCAGGGGACGTTCCCGAACTACGGCCAGCTCATCCCCGACGAGGTGAGCAGCAAAGCCATCGTCGACGCGGCCGAGTTCCTGCGCGAGACGCGCATCGCGTCGATCTTCGCGCGCGACGGCAGCGGCATCGTGCGGCTGCAGTTCACGGCAGGCGAGGAGCTGAACCCCGGCAAGATCGTCATCTCGGCGCGCGCGGAGGAGATCGGCGACAACATGGGCGAGCTGGACGCGACGATCGAAGGCGAGCCCGACAAGATCGCGTTCAACAGCCGCTATCTGCAGGACTTCCTGCAGGTGGTCGGCGACGGGCGCGTCGCGCTGGAGATGAACGGGCCGTCGCGCCAGGGCGTCCTCCGCCCGGTCGGCGACGAGCGCTTCGTCCACGTGCTGATGCCGATGGTGGTGCAGTGGTAG
>JBIOYF010000180.1:0-2214 GCA_044870035.1 Dehalococcoidia bacterium | reverse complement strand
GCATGCTCAGCCCGACGCCCCGACGGAACTCGCCCATGAAGACGAAGATGCGGCGATAGATGTGGCGCACCGGCGCGATGGTGGCGTCGGGTGGCAGGGGAGCGGAGGGGTCGAACCAGCGGCTCATCTGTTTACCAATACGCCAGGTCCGTGTACGGGCGTTTGACTTGGACGTCGACTTTCAGGCCGGCCTCGTCCCAGCCGTCGATGCCCATGGTGCGTGTCTCGACGGCGTGCTCGCGCGACGACATTAGGTCGGCCAGCTTTGGGAGCTGCTCGACCGGCGCGAGCAGCTCGTGGCGGCCCATGCCGTTCGTGACGCCGATCAGGTAGTCGAGCAGGCGCGCCATGGCGTCCTCGCGGCCCCGCGCGTAGCCGAAGTCGAGCAGCGCCGTCGGCTCGACGGCGGTCGTTTCGCCGGTCGACTTGTTGCGCCAGACTTCGCGGACGTGCTTGCCACGGTCCCAGAGGCCGGCGCAGGCGACGATCGCGCCGTCTTCTTCGAGCACGTAGTAGTCGTCCCAGCTGTAGATGCGCTCGATGAAGTCGGGCTTGGGCCCCCAGCCGCAGTCGCTCATGCGGTCGTCCAGGAACTCTTCACTGTACGGCCGGAAGAAATCGAGGCCCTTGTGCGTGCGGTTGATCAGCGCCACGCAGCGGCGCGCGTCGGCGCGAGTGGCCTTGCGGATCTTCGCCGACCCTTCGACAAGCTCAGGGCCCGTGTAGGACTTCGCGCGGAAGTGATGGACGCCGACCTGCAGGCCGGGCAGCTCGCCGCCCTGCTTCGCCGCGGCTTCGGCGATGTCCGGTCGGAGCGACTTGATCCAGTCGGCGGCGCCGAAGTTGCCGGAGCGGACGTACCAGTAGTTGATCAGCCCGAACCAGGCGCAGGCCGGGCCGCCGTAGAGGCGCAGGAGCGTGGTGAGTCCCTGGCCGCGAAACTCTTTGCGCACGCGCCACGCGGATGCGATGTGGCAGGTCAGCTCCTGGCCGCCGACGAGGGTGTTGCGCGCGGAGTGGACGGCCGCGGCGAGGACGACGCCGCGGTCTTCGACGAGCTGGATGTTGGGGTGCTCCTGCAGGCGGAACTGCGCGTACGGGTAGGGGCTGCGCTCGACCGTGACCTCCAAGTCACCGACGTCCTCCGGCGAGTTCGCGTACATCTCAGCAACGCCTTCGCCGTCTGACCACGTTGCTTCGCGGACCTTTATGGTGCCGGACATGACGCGTTCTTTGGCGTCGAGGAACTTCTCGAGCTGGGCCCAGTCTGTGTGATGGTCAAGCCAGTGCTCGACGTCGTACGTCGGAATACGCAGCCGGAGCATCCGCTCGACGAGGCCGTTCGGCCAGCCGACCTCGGCGGCGCGCCGGTCGTAGTCCGGCGGGACGGAGACGGGCCGGTCGAAGAGCGATGGTCCGGCGGTCAGCGTGTCTGTTCCCATTGTGTGCCTTCCTTTGCCGTGCCTGTGGGGCTGGGCCCCAGCGTAATCGAGGTGATTGACATCGGCCTGTCAGTAGCCGGCATAGTTCCCTCCGAATGTGCAACGAGCCCGCTCTTTTGGAGCGGGCTCGCTTGATCTTGTGTCGATGGATCTAGCTCAAACGTGCCCGCTGTAGGTCCCGGAGGCGATGCGCAGCGCGCAATCAGCCATGATGGCTTCATGGTTGCCCAGGAACCCGGTGCTGTTGGTCTGCATGGCGCCGCCTCCTTTCAAAGGATGGGGCTATGGTACGGGGTGAAGGGGTCAGGGGTCAAGGGTCAAGGGTCAGGGGCAAACGAATAAGGGTCGGGGGTCGAGGGTCAAGGGTCGAAGCGACGGCGTATACTGCGGTAGGTGAACGCGTTCACGAGCTGGAAGGCAGGTGCGCTGTGGGGAATCGATTCAAGATCGGCGAGCTGGACGTGCTGGTGGTGTCCGACGGATACGCGAAGTTCCCGGCCCACGTCTATTTTCGCGGCACGACGGCCCAGGACTGGGAGCCGCACAAGCGCTGGCTGGACCACGAGGGCAACGCCGAGTTTCCCTTCTCGTGCTTTCTCGTCCGCTCCGGCGACCGGCGCGTCCTGATCGATACCGGGCTGGGCTGGCTGAAGATGGGCCCGTTCACCGGCGGCGCGCTCGTCGCCGAGCTGGCGGCAGAGGGGGTACGGCCGGAAGAGATCGATACGGTCTTCGTCACGCACCTGCACGTCGATCATTGCGGCACGTGCAC
>JBIOYF010000179.1:0-24258 GCA_044870035.1 Dehalococcoidia bacterium | reverse complement strand
GAGCAGCGCTTCGAAGGCGCCGCGCGCATCGTCACGGCGCAGGACGAAGACGCGCTGGCGCGCAGGCTGTTGCTCGAGAAGTACGCCACACGCTACAGCGGAGACTTAGCGGGCTGGGGCAAGAGCGCGCTGCCAGTGGCGATTGACGTACAGAAGCGCTGAAACACGGAACCTCTGGACCCGCTGCGAGTGCGGTCCGGTTCAGAGGTTCCCGCGTCCCTGCGCCTAGCCGCGCATCGTCTCCGGATCGATGCCGGCGCTGCGGCACCAGTCCGCGTAGGCGAGCGGAGAGACTTCCGAGGGCTTGATCTCGCTGCGGCCGCCCCAGAAGACGTTTGTGTAGCTGACCGGCATGCCGATCGCCGCGAGGTGCGCGTCGATGGCGGCCTTGTGCTGGAGCAGCAAGGGCTTGTCGGTGCCGTGTGCGACGCCCATGATGTTGACGTTGCCGAACTCCGGCCCGCCTTCGCGCCAGTAGCAATGCGTGAGGATGTGGTGGCGGCCGACCTCGCGGCCCGCCTCGATCTCGCGTCCGGGTGGCACGGCCCAGTGGAAGAGCGCGTTATAGCGGGTCACCGCCTGACCCTCGACCGGTTTGACGTGCTCCAGGAACGTGGAGAAGCGGCCGATCAGCTTGCGCTCTTCGAATGAGCGCGCGATCTCGTAGAACTCTTCGAGCGTCACGCTGGCCTCTTCGGCGCGCGCGCGCCAGAGGTCTTGAGCGATTTCGTCCGGCGCGAACTCGCGCTTGAGCGCGGTGAGCACGCGCCACTCGAGATCGGAGAGCGACGTGACTTCCACGTCCGTCACCTCCGCCAGCTCATCCGACTTGCTGCCAGGCTCCATGCCGCGCCGGCGCACGTGGCCGACGCCCAGCGCGAAGAGTTTCTTCGCCGGCATCAGCCGGTAGTGCTGCGCGCCGACCTGCGATGCCAGCACGTCGCAGTGCTTCTCGATTGAGTAGCCCTGCGGCACCTTGAGCGTCGTCCAGAGGCGATACTTAGCTCCGGCGATGTCGGCGTCGGTGGTGCGGACGACGACGTGGCCGGAGAAGGGGTCGCGCTGGAACATGTAATCGAACGCCCTTTGGAGCTGCTCCTGTGGCACCTGCCAGGCGACGAGCGCGCCCGGGGCGAGGCTGGTCGAGAGCAGCGTCTGGCGGACACGGCGGATGGTGCCTGCCTCCAGCATGGCGCGGATGCGCTCGATGACGATCGGCAGCGCCACGCCGGAGCGGCCGGCGATCTCGCCGAACGGATCGCGCTGGAAGCCGCGCAGCTGGTCTTCGGAGACGGCCAGGATAGCAGCGTTGAGCGCGTCGTCGAAGCGGATGGGGACGGTGTCAGTAGTCATCTCAACCTCGCGGGTCAGCCTTCAGGCTGACCGGACGTGACAGGCTGAAGCCTGTCCCACGACAGATCACCCGTAGCGCTCCTCTTTCCACGGATCGCCGCGGATGTGGTAGCCGTACATCTCCCAGAAGCCCGGTCGTTCCTCGTCCATGAAGAGCAGGCCGCGCGCCCACTTGGCGCTCTTCCAGAAGTATAGGTGTGGCACGACCAGTCGTAGCGGGCCGCCGTGCTCCTGCGGCAGCGGTCTGCCGTTGTGCTCATGCGCGAACAGTACGTCGTCGCGCATGAGGTCGGCCAGCGGCACGTTCGTGGCGTAGCCTCCGTACGAGTGGACCATGACATGCTTGGCTTCGGGCTTCGGCGAGGCGAGCTTCGCGACCTCCTTGAACGGCACACCGGCCCAATCGTTGTCGAGCTTGCTCCAGCCGGTCACGCAGTGGACATCGTTCCGGAGCGAGACCTGCGGCAGCGCCTTGAACTCTTCCCACCCGAGCGTCACCTGGCGCCCGACTTGGCCCGCGACGACGAACTTCCAGTCCTTCAGGTCGATGCGCGGCTGCGAGCCATACGTGAGCACCGGCCACCCGTCGGTGACGCGCTGACCGGGCGGCACGCGGTCGCCGGACTTCTCGCTCTCGACGCGGCTGACAAGACCCACCGGCGCTCCGTTCGTTGCAAGCTCAGGTTGTCGATCAGTATGGTACGGAGCCGCGCGGCGGCCCGGCAAGAACGAAGATGGGCGAATCTACCCTACGCCGCCGCGCTGCTGCCTTCCTCCATGCGTCGGAGGGCGACCTGAATGAGCGAATCGCCGTCGTTTCCGTCGCGCCCGAAGGTGGCCACGCCGGCCTTCCACTTGCCCGCGCCCGGGATGCCGATCTGGATGTCGGACTTGATGCGGAACGTTACGGTTGCCGCATTGTGGTAATCGGCGTCCAGCAGCAACCCCGCGAACCGATACTCCGAGATGCGGCAGACAAGGTCGTACGTGCGCACCTTGCCCGCGATGAGCGCGGCGGCGGCGGCGATGATGCGGGGATCGGGCACGTCGCCCGGCAGCAAGCGTGGCTCCCACGTCGCAAGCGAGAACGTGTGGTCCGCGCGCGAAGCGCGCACGAGCTCCTCCTTGAGACGCATGTCGAGATACCAGAGCTGATGCAGCCCCAGCTCGTCGCGCAGAACGGCGCCGGCCGGGGTGGACGTCGCCGATGACGGCGACGCCTCCTCGGGAGCGCCCTGCGGATCGTCCCTGGCGCGGCGTTTGAAGAGCATACGGGTACCCTATACTCGTTATCATCGGGAAGCACACGACGGTAGAGTGGGGTTCTCCCTCAAATGCGTCTGTTATCCGTTGTGACGCGCCAAGGGCTGCTAGAATGCAGGTGTTCCAGTAGGCGTTCTCCCTATGCGCTACGTCCCCTACGGCCCGCAGCTCGAAGGCACCGCGAACGTCATTGTGGACGGGCGGGGCAACGACGCGACCGTGCTGGTGCTGAGCCACTGGCCGCGCAACCGGACGCCGGACGAGCTGAAGGCGGACAGCAGCACAGAGATCGCGATCAACTACCTGCGGTCGCCTGAGCGCGAACACTACCGCCGCGGGGCCGATTCCGTCTCCAACAACCATTACGACGTCGATGGGCTGATGTCGCTCTGGGCCGTTCTCAACCCAGAGGCGGCCCTGGAGCACGCCGAGCTGCTCGTCGCCACGGGCGAGTGCGGCGACTTCGACCGCTGGTCGGGCGAGCACGCGACGAAGATCGCCTGCGCGCTCTACGGCATGGAGCTGGGCAAGTCGTCGCCGGTGAGGCAGGCGCTGGCCGGCATCCGCGACTATCTGGAGCGCACCGAGTTCCTCTACCGTCATACGCTGCCGCTGGTGCCGGAGCTGCTCGCGAACGTCGATGCCCTCGAGGAGTACTGGCGCGATGAGTTTGCGCGCGTGCAGGCGGACCGCGAGCTGTTCGCGCGCGGCGAGGCGAAAGTGCAGGAGGTACCGGAGCTCGACCTGGCGATTTTCGATCTGCCGCGCCGGCTACACGACATGGCGCTCTACGAACAAACGCAGTGCTCGCGGGTTGTCCTTGTCATCGAGGGGCAGCGCTACCAGGCGCGCTACCGCTACGAGTCGTGGGTGGAGTTCAGAAGCCGCACGGTGCCGCCGCGCGTCGACTTTCAGCCGCTGGCCGACCTGCTCCAGACGTTCGAGGGCAACGACGGCGACTGGGTGGCCGACGAGATCAAGCACACGCTGCCGCACCTGCGCCTACGCGGGCCGGAGGGCAGCATCTCCTCCAGCTCGATCACGCCGGGGCTGTTTGTCCGGCTGCTCATAGCGCACCTGCGCGACAACGCGGAGAATCCGGCGCTGCTCTGGTCGCCGCACGCGGCGGACGTGGAGTACGTCGAGCAGCTACCGAGTGACTAGCCGGACTGCGCGCGCTCCGCGAAGCGGCTGATATCGATCAGCGCGCGCTCGTGGATCCCTTCCCCGATCTTCACGCCGTCCTCGCTCGTGACTTCCACGTCGAAGAGGTAGCGGCGGCCGTTGACCTCGCGCAGCGTCACCTTGGCGGTGACCTGCTTGCCGATCGGCGTCGGCGCGAGGTGGCGCACGTCAACGTGAAAGCCGACCGACTGCTCCCCCGGCTCGACGTAGCGCGACATGAGCTTGACGCACGTCCCTTCGATGAGCTGGATCATCGCGGGCGTGGAGTACATCGAAGGCGCGTCCGGCCCCAGGTGGACGATACCCATCTCCTTGGTGGTGGTGATGGTCTGCTCTTCGCCGGCGCCGGGTTGGAAGTCTGGCTTCACGTCGGTCTCCCTCCTCGCTCTTCGAAGGCGATCATAGCAAACGGAGCGATTCGGCGGTCATCGGGCTTTGCTGCTCAGGCGGCCCCGCCCAGCGAGCAGCTGCGCCTCGACGAGGCCGCGGAGTTGTGCTCGGTTCGACACAGTCAGCTCGGGCACGAAAACGTCGCGCTGGGCCTTCAGCTCGTCGACTCGGTCGCCGGATAGGCACTTGCGCCTATGTTGACAAGTTCGCAACCGGGGGTATACTGGCGCCGACTGGTGGTCCTGATCTAGCGCTTGTCCCCGCCCGCGCTGACCTCGTAAGGGGGAGCGATGCTTCGTCCCCGGTTGAAGCTGCTCATTGCCCTGGTGGGCGTGCTTGCGCTGGGCGTCGCCATACTTGCGGCGTTCCACGCCCGAACGGCCTCTGCTAATCCCGCGACCGGCATCGCGCAGATCGACGGCGGACTGTTTCACACGTGCGCTGTCACCACGACCGGTGGAGTGAAGTGCTGGGGCGTCGCGGTCGACTCCGCCATCACCGGCTTTGTTGATTTCGGCCGCACTCCCGCCGACGTCGCGGGGCTGACGAGCGGCGTCACGAGCGTTTCGACCGGGCTCTATCACGTGTGCGCCGTAACGACCTCTTCGACCGTGAAGTGCCTTGGCCGTCACTACGGCACCGATCCGGTGGATGTGCCGGCGTTTGGATCGAACGTCGTCTCGATCTCGGCCGGATGGGACTATACGTGCGCGCTGAAGACGACGGGCGGCATCGCCTGCTACTTCACCGACGGCGGCACGCTCGCGTCGACGGGGCTGAACAGCGGCATCACGCAAGTCGCCGCGTCGTTCGGGTTCCACACGTGCGTGTTGATGACGGGTGGCACGGTGAAGTGCTGGGGCTTCAACGAGCACGGCCAGATCGGCGACGGTACGACGACGCCGCGGCCAACAGCGGTAACCGTTTCGGGCCTGTCGGGCGTGACCCAGGTCAGCCTGGGGACGTTCTATAGCTGCGCGCTGACATCGGCAGGTGGAGTGAAGTGCTGGGGCGACGGCTTCGGCACGACGCCGGTCAACGTGTCGGGCATGACGAGCGGCATCGCGCAGATCTCGGCCAGCGTGGAGCACCTGTGCGCAAGGACGACGTCCGGCGGCGTGCTGTGCCGGGGATTGAATCGCTACGGGCAGCTCGGCGACAACTACGAGTGCGGGATGACGTGTACGACGCCCGTTGTTCCGGCCGGGCTGTCGAGCGGCGTGGCGAGCATCAACACGGGCCACGAGCACTCGTGCGCCATTCTGACGAGTGGACAGGCGAAGTGCTGGGGCTTCAACGGCTTGGGTAGTGTGGGGGACGCGTCCTCAGAAGTGCGCCGGCCGGTGCCGGTGTACGTAGCCGTGTCGACTCAGAAGCCGACGCCAACGGCAACGCCGTGTCCGCCCTCCGACTGTCCGACACCGACGCCCACGCCCTACCATCCACCGACCGTGCTGGACTTTGCCATCGGCGTGGACGCGAACGGCGACGGGCAGGACGAATGCCGGACGTCCGGCTATGTGCCAGCGACGTGCAACATCCAGGTGGGTAGCCAGTTCGACATCAAGCTGTACCTGAACGGGCTGCCTCCGGACATTACGGAATACGACGCCTTCGCCGCGCAGTTGACTTACGTTGGCCTTCCGGCAAAGAACGTCTATTCGGTTACGTGGCCTGATTGCATCTTTCCAGTTTCTGCGTACCAACCGGGCACCTACTTTAACTTCGCCTGCATCACGTTCGGCGGCCTGACGTCCGTGTACACCGGCCTGTTAGGGCGAACGACCTTCACCTGCACGCAGTCCGGGTCGGTCACGCTGGTGCACGGCTCAGCCGATACGAATCTGATTGGCAGTAACTCTGGTACGTACTACGAACCGCCGGACCACACCGACCAGCTGACGATCAACTGCGTCAACCTCCCCCCCACGCCGACATTCACGCCGGGCCCGCCGACCCCACAGTCCGTGGGAGGAATCGCGTTCGACGCGGGCGCCTCGGGCGGCGGCGGGATCGCGTCGGCGATCGCGGTCGGGCTCGTGCTGCTTGGTTGTGGCGCGCTAGGGTACGTTGGGTGGCGGGCGCGCGGACGGCCCGGTTAGGCTACCACCAGACTTTGCCTTCGACCTCAGCCTCCAGCTCGTCGTAGTCTTTCGACCAGAGCGACGTTGAGAGGTACTTCCACCCGCCATCGGCGAGCAGGATGACGATGTTGCCGCTGTCGAGCCGCTCGGCGACTCGTTGCGCCGTGCGTAACGCCGCGCCGGCCGAGATGCCGGCGAAGATGCCCTCGGCCTGGGTCAGCTCCTTCGCCCCGGCGAAGGAGGCGCGCGAATCGACGACGATCTTGCCGTCGAGGACCGACTCGTCGAGGACGGGCGGGATGAAGCCCTCCTCCAGACTGCGCAGCCCCTGCACTAGATCGCCCGGGTGCGGGACGCAGGCGACGACCTTGACGCCGGGCTTCCGCTCCTTCAGATAGCGCCCGACGCCGGTCAGCGTCCCGCCCGTGCCGAGCCCGGCGACGAAGACATCGATGTCGGGGACGTCGCGCAGGACCTCAGGACCGGTGGTCTCGTAGTGGGCGCGCGGGTTCGCCTCGTTGCCGTACTGGTAGGGCATGTAGTACGTGGGGTCTTCGGCGGCGATCTGCTGCGCGACGACGATCGATCCGTTGGTGCCCCGTAGACCGTCCGAGTAGACGATCTCCGCGCCGAACGCGCGCAGGAGCTGGGCCCGCTCTTCGCTCACGCTCTCCGGCATAACGACCTTGAGCCGGTAGCCCTTGATCCGGCAGATCAGGGCTAGCGAGATGCCGGTGTTGCCGCTGGTCGGCTCCAGCACGGTGCGGTCGGGCGTCAGCTCGCCGGAGCGCTCGGCCGCCTCGATCATGTACTTCGCGATACGATCCTTGACCGAGCCGGTGGGGTTTTGCCCTTCGAGCTTGGCGTAGAGGCGCACGCCGGGCTTCGGGCTAAGGCGCGTCAGCTCGACGACGGGGGTGTTGCCGATGGTATCGATGAGGGACGAGGAGAGCATGAAGCGCTACCCCAGCCTAAAGGCTGGGGCATGAGGGGCGTTCGATGCCCCAGCTTTCAAGCTGGGGTCCTGCCCAACATCGGCGCCGCCGGCGAGCGCGGGCAAGATGGAGACGATGTCGCCGTCGGCGAGCTGCGTGTTGAGGGCGCTCAGGTAGCGGATGTCTTCGTCGTTCAGGTAGATGTTGACGAACCGGTGCAGGCTGCCATTCTGGTCGCTGATCTGCGACTTGAAGCCGGGGTACTTGGCGTCGAGGTTGTCGAGGAGCTCGGCGACGGTGCGGCCGCTCGCCTCGACGCTCTTCGCTCCGACGAGGTTACGCAGCGTTGCGGTGACGTTGACCTGTATCGGCATGACCGTTTCTAGCCTCATCGTTGCCAGCCTGAAGGCTGGCCTTCATGTTCCGTTACTGGTGAGCCGCGGCACCCACGGGCGCAGCACCGCAGAACGCATCGTAATCGATCAGCTCCGTCACGGACGGGTTGTCGCCGCAGACCACACACTCGGGGTCGCGCCGGATCTTCAGCGTGCGCATCTCCATGGAGAGCGCGTCGATGATCAGCAGGCGGTTGTTGAGCGATTCGCCGATGCCGAGGACCAGCTTTAGCGCCTCGGTCGCCTGGATCGAGCCGACCATGCCGCAGAGCGCGCCGAGCACGCCCGCTTCGGCGCAGCTGGGTACCAGGCCGGGCGGCGGCGGCTGCGGGAAGAGGCAGCGGTAGCAGCCTTTGCCCGGCAGGTACACCGTGGCCTGGCCGTCGAAGAGGAGGATGCTGCCGTCAACGAGCGGCTTCTTGAGGAAGACACACGCGTCGTTGACGAGATAGCGCGCCGCGAAGTTGTCGGCGCCGTTCAC
Source organism: Dehalococcoidia bacterium (assembly GCA_044870035.1). Taxonomy (GTDB): domain Bacteria; phylum Chloroflexota; class Dehalococcoidia; order DSTF01; family RBG-16-68-14; genus JBBDXS01. The sequence continues at coordinate 16,172 of JBIOYF010000179.1, read as the reverse complement.
GACGATGTCGTACTGCGAGATGATCTCGAGCGCGTTGTCAGACGTGAGGGGTGCCTCATGGGTGACGACGTTGACGTCCGGGTTGTAGGCGTTGAGCGTCTCGCGCGCGGAGACGACCTTCGGGCGGCCGATGTCGTCGTTCTGGTGTAAGATCTGCCGCTGCAGGTTCGAGAGGTCGACGGTGTCGAAGTCGACGATGCCGATCGTGCCGACTCCGGCGAGCGCGAGATAGACGGCGACCGGTGAGCCGAGGCCGCCCGCGCCCACGATGAGCACTTTGGCGCCCATGATCTTGCGCTGACCGGTGGGGCCGACCTGCTGCATGATGATGTGGCGCGAGTAGCGGTTGACCTGCTCCGGCGTGAGCACGCGCGCCTCGCCGACGCCGTCGTTCGCGCCGCCCGCGATCGCCGGGATGATGGCGACCTGGTCGCCCTCGGCGAGGGGCGTCTGGTCTCCGTTCAGCGCGCCGATCTCCTGGTTGTTCACGTAAATGTTGATGTGCATAGGGATCTGGTGCTGGCTGTTGTAGATGAGATCGTGCACGCCGGGGAACTGCTGGTCGAGGTTATCGAGCAGCTCAGCGATGCTGCCGGCCTCGACGCTGACTTCGGCGCGGTTGCCGGTCATGCGGCGGAACGGTGTTGGAATGTAGACGGTAACGCTCATGTGGTTCTTCTTTCCTGGTTCGTCGTTTGCTTGTTCTCCCCCAGCATGAATGCTGGGGCATCAAACCCTTTCCTCATGCCCCAGCTTTCAAGGTGGGGTGTCCCTTCTACAAATTCACGCTCAGGTAGCGCTCGCCGGTGTCCGGTAGCACGGTGACGACGCGCTTACCGGCGCCCAGTCGCGCTGCGATCTGGACGGCGGCGTGCACGTTCGCCCCGGCCGAGATGCCGACGAGCAGCCCCTCTTCCTTGGTGAGCCGGGCGGTCATCGCCATAGCGTCTTCGTCGGAGACAGAGATCAGCTCATCGTAGACGTCTCGGTTGAGGACGCTAGGGACGAAGCTAGCGCCAATACCCTGGATGCCGTGCAGTCCCGCCTTACCGCCGCCCAGGACGGGCGAGCGCTCGGGCTCGACGGCGACGATCTGGACGCCGGGCACTTCCTTCTTGAGCACTTCGCCGACGCCCGTGATCGTTCCGCCTGTGCCGACGCCCGCGACGAACGCATCCAGGCGTCCGTCGGTCGCCTTGAGGATCTCGCGGACAGTGGTGCGGCGGTGGACCTCAGGGTTCGCTGGGTTGTTGAACTGCTGCGGCATGAAGTAGCCGTGCTTCTCGACGAGCTCTTGAGCCGCATAGACTGCGCCGGACATGCCTTCTATGGCGGGCGTCAGGATCAGCTCCGCGCCGAAACGCGTGAAGAGCTTGCGCCGCTCGACGCTCATGTCCTCGGGCATGGTGAGGATCAGCCGGTAACCTTTGACCGCAGCGACCATCGCGAGGCCGATGCCCGTGTTGCCGCTGGTCGGCTCGACGATGGTGACGCCGGGCGTGAGCGCACCGCGCGCTTCCGCGTCTTCGATCATGCTCAGCGCGATGCGGTCCTTGACGCTGCCCGCTGGGTTGAGCGACTCGAGCTTGGCGAGCACTTCGGCCGCGCCCTGCGACACGACGCGGTGCAATCGCACGAGCGGCGTGTTGCCAACGAGATCAAGCACGCTCTCCGCGATCTCTTCGCCGGCGCGCACGGAAGCCTTCAGCCGGCGCAGCTCAGATGTAGTAGCGTCCGCCATTGTGGTTGTGCCGCTCCTTCTCGGCTAGGTCAGCGATCGTTACATGCTCCAGGATATCGAGTGTAGCATCGCGGACGCGTTCCCAGACCTCGCGCTGGACGCATCCACCCGTCTTGGTACAGGCGCCGGGGTCATCGACGCAAGCGATGGGCGCGAGCGAGCCTTCCAGGGCCTGCATGACCTCGCTCAGTCGTACCTCTCGGGGGTCGCGGATCAGCGTATGGCCGCCCTGGGGGCCGCGGACGCTGCGGATGAAACCGGCGCGACGGAGGTTGGTCAGGAGCTGGTCGAGATACGGCTCCGGCACCTCCTGCCGAGAGGCGATCTCAGCGCTCTGGAGCGGGCCTTCACCGTAGTGGTGGGCCAGCTCCACGAGGGCCCGGACCCCGTAATCGCCTTTTGTAGATACCTTCATAGCTGCTGATAAAGTTTAGCGAATACGTCAACAATTGTCGAGGCTACACCGCCGGCAGGTCTAATCCGGCTGCTCGCAGGTTCGCCGCTTCGCTCGGAATGGCACATCGGCGGGCCTAGATCGCCAGGAGGATGGCGGGGATGACCAGGATGGTGGCGAGGAAGACGGCGAAGCTGCGCCGGGTGGCGACGATGTTGTGGGCGAGGGCGAGGATGGCCCGCGAGTAGACAGGGTAGACCAAGAGCAGGACGGCGAGCGAGACGCCTCCGCCGACGACCATCTCGGTGAAGACGATCGTGAAGGCGCGCGGCGTGTCGAGCAGCAGCGAAGCGAAGAGCGTGTCGATCCAGGTGGCGATGTTCGCGCCCATGATGTAGGGGATCAGGTGCTGTCGCTTGAGATAGCCCTTCATGGTAAGCGGGACGAGGATCGTGAGCGAGAGGGAGACGGACATGGTGATGAGCGTGACGGCGGAGCCGAACGCGAACATGGCGAGCCGGTGCTGGCTCAGCCGCGAGAAGCGTTCGAACGCGGGGCTGGGCGCGTCGAGGTTGGGCAGCACGCGGTCGAAGACGTAGAACGCGCAGAGCAGCGTGCCCACACCGCCGGCGAAGAGGCCGAGCCTCGGCACGTGATCGACGGCGCGGTTCACGATCGGGTCAAAGACGATGTCGACGATCGAGACGAGCGCACCGGGCGACCCGAAGCGCACACCGTCGAACCAGCCCTGGCGCAGGACGAGCGAGCCGATCGGGATGACGGGGGCCCAGAGCGTGATCGCCGTCAGCAGCGCGACGACACCGATGTACAGGCTATCGGGGTCGCGCTTACGGCTGACGTAGTACAGGAAGCCGACGAACAGGACGATGAACGATGCGCCGAGCCGCGAGCCGTTGATCATCGCGAAGGCTTCCGTGTCGGAGATCGTGCCGCCGGAGAACAAGCTGAGCGCGATCGCGGCGACGGGCGAGCCGCTCATGACAATATAGGCGCCGATCCAGCCGAATCCGAGCAGGCCCGTCGTGCCGTCCGCGGAGAGATGGCTGAGGACCGGCTTCAGGCCGCCCGCGCCCGACTTCAGCACCTGGAGCGCGAGCACGAACAGGAAGAGCGCCGCGACGACGTAAGCGAGGCGCAGCGCGAGCGCGGCGGCAAACCGCATCGAGCGCGGGTTAAACGCCTGCGTGGACGCGTGCCCTTCTTCAGGTGGGGCGAGGGCGCTGGGAGCAGGCATGACTCCGGCCTGAGCCTCGTGATGGGTCACGGGCTAGGCGCCTCCGGTGGTTACCGTGTTGCGCATCGACTCGATCAGGACGCGCGCGACCTCAGGGCGGCTGAACTCGTGCGGCGGCTCCTGGCCGGCCGCGAGCAGCTCGCGGACCTTGGTGCCCGAGAGCGTGACGCGCTGGTCGTCGCCGTGGGGGCAGGTCTTGCTACTTGCCATCGCCTCGCAGGCGCGGCAGTAAAAGGTGTGCTCGAACATGAGCGGGATGATGCCCAGCTTGTCCGCGTCGACTTCGCTGAAGATGAGCTGCGCGTCGTAGGTGCCGTAGTAGCTACCGACGCCGGCATGGTCGCGCCCGACGATGAAGTGCGTGCAGCCGTAGTTCTTGCGCATGATCGCGTGGAAGATCGCCTCGCGCGGGCCGGCGTAGCGCATCGCGGCGGGGAGCACGGAGAGGAGGACGCGGCCGCTGGGGTAGTAGTCCTGCAGCAGCACCTGGTAACAGTGCATGCGGACGTCCGCGGGAATGTCGTCGCCTTTCGTCTCGCCTACGAGCGGGTGCAGCAGCAGGCCATCAACGATCTCGAGCGCGCACTTCTGGATGTACTCGTGCGCGCGGTGGACGGGGTTGCGCGTCTGGAAGCCGACGACGGTGTGCCAGCCGCGTTCGGCGAAGGAGGCGCGCGTCTGGGCCGGCGTCAGGCGGAACTCCGGAAACGTGCCGGGCGGCCGGCGAAACACCTTCACCTTGCCGGCGAGCAGCACGTCCCCCTGGGCGTATACCGCTGCGACCCCGGGGTGCGCCTCCTCGGTCGTGCGATAGACCTTCTCGGCTTCGCGAGCCTTGTCGTATGAGTACTTCTCCTCGAGCTCGAGCACGGCGAGCGGCTGACCGCCGTCGTCGGCCAGCGCGATCTCCTTGCCTTCCTTGTAGCCGCGTGCCTCTTCTTCTGTCGCCGCGAGCGTGACGGGGATCGACCAGGGCAGACCGTCGGGCAAGTGCATGCCGTCGACGACGCTCTTGTACTGCTTGCTGTCCATGAAGCCCTTGAGCGGGCTGAAGCCGCCGATCGCGAGCAGCTCCAAGTCGGAGAGGGTGCGCGAGTTGAGACGGAGCGCCGGCAGCGAAGCAGCACGCTGGGCCAGCTCGGCGGCTTCGTCGCCCGAGACCTCGCGGTTGATCAGCTTGCCGCCGTGGGCCGGGATGGTTTCCTGCGTGTTCGACATTCCGTTACCTACATTTCGTCTTCGTGATCCAGCCGGTTGGTTCCCGAGGGGCCCCCCTCCTACATCTTCAATTCAAATCGTTGTGCCCCCCTTGCGGGCTAAGCCGGGGACAGGGCTAAGCTCTATCCCTACCTCCCAGACGTTGCGCGCGGGTTTTCAAACCCGCGGCTACATGTCCTACGTGGCGGCGCGGGCGGGTGCGCGCTCCGGTTCGAGATAGCCGAGCGCTTCGAGCCTGGCGATGATCTTGTTTGTGCTTTCTTCCGGCGTCTCCTTGTCGGTCTCGACGATGACTTCGGGCTTGAGCGGCTCCTCGTACGGGTCCGATACGCCGGTAAAGTTCTTCACCTCACCGGCGCGCGCCTTCGCGTAGAGGCCTTTGACGTCGCGCTCCTCGAGCACGTCGAGCGGGCACTTCGCGAAGACTTCGATGAAGTCGCCGATCAGCGCGCGGTTCTCGTCGCGGATCGAGCGGTAGGGCGAGATGGCCGAGCAGATCACGGCCACGCCGTTCCGCTGCAGCAGGTGCGCGACGAAGCCGATCCGCCGGATGTTCTCGTCGCGGTCCTCCTTGCTGAAGCCCAGCCCCTTGCTGAGGTGCGTGCGGACGACATCCCCGTCCAGCATCTCGACCTTGCGGCCGCGCGCCTTCAGGATGGGCTCCAGCTGCTCGGCAATGGTGCTCTTGCCGGCGCCGGACATGCCGGTGAACCAGATGACGAAACCTCGGTCTCCCATACGTTTCCTACTCTCCTCTATTCCTTATCTAGAACGGCGGGCGCGACGGTTTGCTACGTCAGCGCTGCCGGTTCTGCCGGTCTGGCCGGGCGTTAGCTGATGATCTCCTCACCGCGGGCGAGCGGAATGGGGCCATCCAGGTGGATCCCGCACTCCGTTTTGTCCAAGCCCTGCCAGCGACCGGAGCGGAGATCGTCGCCGTCCTTCACCGGCTTGGTGCAGTAGGTGCAGCCCACGCTGGGGTAGCTCTGGTTGTGGAGCGGGTTATAGGGGACATCGTGTTTCAGGATGTACGCCCAGATGTCACCCTCGGTCCAGTTGACGAGCGGGTTGACCTTGACGATCTCCAGCTGGTTCACCCACTGAAGGATTGGCGTGTCGCGACGGGTCGTGCCCTGATCGCGGCGCAGCCCGGAGATCCAGGCGCGCTTGCCTTTGAGCGCCCGGCGGTTCGGTTCGACCTTGCGCAGGCCGCAGCAGAGATCGGGGTTAGAGAGCCAGAGTTGATCGCCGTACTTGGCGGCTTGCTCCTCCGGCGTGAGCTGCGACTTATACGCGAGGGGCTGGATGCCGTACCGCTCGGCGACACGGTCGCGCGTGGCGTAGGTCTCAGGAAAAAGGAAGTCCGGATCGACGTAGAAGACTTCGACGCGCGGCTCGATCTTGCTGATCATGTCGACGAGGACCATGCCGGACGGCCCGCCGAAGGAGCAGGCGAGCGTCAAATCGGGGAAGAACTCATCAACGGCCCAGCGAAGAATGTCCGTTGGGGAGGAGTCTTCGAGCTCGGCGCTAAGGCGCGAGAGGTCTTGGGGGTTGTAGGTCTTGGCGGTGGTCAAACGTTCATCCTTGGTTCTCACGATTGTGCAGCTCAATGGGCGGCCAGGCTGGATGCCTGGCCTACCGTGAACACGCGACCGAGCGGGCGTAATCCTTTTAGACGGCGCATTCTCCTTCGCCCATGTCGTCCAGGCTGAAGATCTTGTTGGCGCCCCAATCGACGAAGGCCATTGGGTCTTCTTCGAACTTGGGCATCGTGGCGTAATCCGCCATCAGCTCCTTCAGATGATCGTTGCCGACGCGGATCGCCCAGTCGGCGAACGGCTCGTCGTCGCTGCGCTCCGACTTGTAGTACTCGATCAGCACGCCGACGGCCTCCGGTATGCGCTTGGCCGCGATCTTCATTACGTGCTTGCCAATGCGCGCGTCCGGCCCGTCGCCGCGCCCCGCGATGAGCATCGAGAACGAGGGCACCATGCGCTCGCCGGAGCGGACGGCGTTGCCGTAGAAGCCGATGTCGGCGACGTGGTGGTGGCCGCACGAGTTGGGGCAGCCGCTGATCTTGATGCGGATCTGCTCGACGAGCGGATCGCTTTTGAGATGACCGTTCTTCGCCATCAGCTCGTCGCGGATAGCAAGACCGAGGCCCTTCGATGACGTGACACCCAGGCTGCAGGTGTCCGCGCCGGGGCAGGTCATGACGTCGGTGAGCGTGAGCACGCCGTCTTCGGCGAGGCCGCATTCGACGAGCTCCGCGTGGAGCGAGGGCAGGTCATCGTTGTGCACCCAGCGGAGGACGATGTTCTGGTTGACCGCGGTGCGCAGCCGGCCGCCGGCGTACTTGCGCGACAGCTCGGCGAGCTGGTGGAACTGCTCGCCGGTGATGTCGCCGATCGGGAGGAGCACGTAGACCATCGAGAAGCCGGACTGGGCCTGGGGGATGGCGTTCGTGCGCTTCCAGGCGTCGAAGCCGGGCCGCGGCGTGTGACCGTTCAGCCCGAGCGACTGCGCCGACGGGTGGTCCATGCTGTCTTCCAGGAACGAGTTGTCGGGCTCGCGATAGAAGCCATTGGTGGCGGGCGGCAGCGTCGCTAATTCCTCGAGGACGAGGCGCCGGACCTCTTCGATGCCGAGCCGCTTGACGACGAACTTGATGCGCGCCTTGTTGCGGTTCTTGCGCTCGCCGTGACGGTCGAAGACGCGGATCGTTGCTTCGATGACGCGCAGCAGCTCGTTCTGGGGAACGAACTCTTCGAGGACTTCGGCGATCATCGGCGCGGCGCCGAGGCCTCCGCCGACGGTGACGCGGAAGCCGCGCTGACCATCGCGGATGACCGCGGTCGCGCCTAGGTCGTGGATCGGCACCAGGCCGTGGTCGTGCGGGCAGGCGGAGAACGCTATCTTAAACTTGCGCGGGAGCTTCTGGCAGACCGGGTGGCGCAGGAAGAAGCGCGCCGTCGCCTCGGCCCAGGGCGTCACGTCATAGACGGTGTCCGCGCAGACGCCGGACATATGGTCGGCGGTCACGTTGCGCACTGTGTTGCCGCAGGCTTCGCGCGTCGTCAGGCCTGAGCGGGCGAGCTTGCGCAGGACCTCAGCCACCCTCTCGAGCTTGACGTAGTGGAACTGAAAGTCCTGTCGAGTGGTGACGTGGCCAACGTTGCGCGGCGTGTAGTCTTTGGCGATATCGCCGAGGACGTCGAGCTGGTCCGCGGTCATCGTCCCGTGGGGAATCTTGACGCGGATCATCTGGGCGTCGTCTTGGCGCTGGCCGTAGATGCCGTGCTGGAGGCGGAAGGGGCGGAAGTCGTCGCCGAGTCCGCCGCCGGCAATGAAGGCTTCGGCTTCCTTTTCGAAGTTGTCGATCTCGGCAGCTTCAAGCGGACCAATGCCGAGGTTCAGATCTTGCTTGGTGACCATGTTCTGCCTCCTCTCGCCAGACTCGACGAGGGTACTCACCATGATACTCGACGGAACGTAGCCTGTCAATGTTGATGGCCTTTATCAACAACAAGCCCGGCAGCAGCGCTAGGTTGATCGGCTACTGAATAGGAGATAGGCTTGGGGAGACTGGGCGAATCGTTGCTCGCAGGGAACGCATGGGACGGCGAATCGCACTCGGCTTCACAGCGGCGCTGCTGAGCGCCCTCCTCCTGACTCTGCTGATTCTCCAACTCCGGCCCGTCACCGCCGCCGGTGACGCCAGGTCCGTACAGGCGGGCGGCGGCCATACCTGCGCGCTCATGGCGAGCGGTGGAGCGCGTTGCTGGGGCGCGAACGGCAGCGGACAGCTCGGCAACGGCACGGCGTCCGATAGCTCGCTACCGGTCGAGGTCAAGACATGCGAGGACCTGCCCGCGGGCCCGGCTGGGGGGCCGGCGCCCTCGTGCTGTCCGGTCGTCCTAAGCGGTTCCGCCGCCGGCGTGCCGCCGGGGTGTGTGCCGCTATCGGGCATTTCGGCCGTCACCAGCGGCTTCACACACAGCTGCGCGCTTCATGAAACCGGTATGGTGTTGTGTTGGGGCAGGAACGACTCCGGGCAGCTGGGTGATGCAACCACGCTGGATCGCGCCGTAGCGGTGCCGGTGTGCGCCCCACAGTCTGTCGCGGGCGTTGCCGGAGGCGCCGCCTCCTGCTGTCCCGTCACGCCCAGCCCCACGCCAACCGCGACGGCCACCAGCACGGCCACGGGAACGTTGACGCCGACGTCTACGCCTACTTCCTCAGCGACTTCTACAAGCACACCAACCGTTACGCCTACCCCTGGGCCGTGCGCCGCGCTGCCCAGCATCATCGCCGTCAGCGCTGGCGCAGCACACACCTGCGCGCTGGACGCGGACGATACGGTCTGGTGTTGGGGGGATAATAGCTTCGGCCAGGTGGGAGACGGGACGACGTTCGACAGCGCTCTGCCGGTGCGGGTCTGCGCGCCCGCGTCAATCCTGTCGACCGAGGGCGCTGCCGGCTCGCCGCCCTGCTCGCCGCTCACGGGAGTCGCCGCCATCGACGCCGGCAGCAATCACACCTGTGCGGCAATGGAAGACGGCGCTGCGTTGTGCTGGGGAAACAACGCCTCTGGCCAGCTGGGCAACGGAACCTTCGATGACAGCTCCTTGCCGGTCCCAGTGTGCCAGAATCCGGCCATACTCAGCGCGTCGACTGCGGGAGGCCCGTGCACAGAGGTATCGGGTGCGGAAGACGTGACGGCGGGCGGAGCCCACAGCTGCGCACTGATGGCGACCGGCAGCGCCCTTTGCTGGGGAGAGAACAGCTCGGGGCAGCTGGGCGACGGTACCAGCTTCGACCGGTCGTCAGCCGTCGCGGTGTGCGCAGAGAGCATGCCATCTTGCGCACCGCTGCTCGCAATAGCAGGCATCAGCGCCGGAGGCGAGCACACCTGCGCCGTGACTGAAAAGGGCGGAGCGATCAGGTGCTGGGGCAAGAACTTGGCGGGCCAGCTCGGTGACGGCACGACGTTTGATGATCCTTTGCCCGTCTTCGTGTGCCGTCCCGGGTCCGCGATTGCAGGGGCTCCATCGTGTACTGCGCTTTCGGGCGCCGCGACTGTCTCAGCGGGGTTTGTGCATACATGCGCCCGGCTGCAGGACGGACGCGTCCTCTGCTGGGGCGGGAACTCGGCCGGCAAGGTTGGAGACGGCACGACGACGGACCGCACGGTACCGGTTGAGGTCGGTGGCTTCCCCGCAAAGCCGACTGCGACCAGGACGGGTACCGCAACAGCGGCTGCGACAACCACGCCCACACGCACACCAACTGCGACGAGCACGCCCGCCAGTACCCCGAGCACGACCAACACGCCCACGAACACAGCGACGCGCACGCCGAGCGCAACGAACACGCCGACGCGGACGCCCACGGCGCCGGCGGCCGGGCTGCGGGGAGACGTCAACTGCGATGGCCGGGTGGATGCCATCGACGCCGCGCTGGTCTTACAGCTCGCGGCGGGACTGATCGGCTCGTTGCCCTGTCCGCAAAACGGTGACGTGAACGGCGATGGCATGACTAACCCGATCGACTCCGCGCTGATCCTGCAGTACGTCGCCGGCCTCATCGCCGAGCTCTAGCCGACAGCTCACTGCAGCCCTTCGCAGTAGGAACGAAATAACCGATAACATGGCCGGGTGACCAAACGGGCGCTGCTCATCTACAACCCGGTCGCTCGAGGCGCGCCGAAGCTCGATCGGCTCCGTGCCGCCGCGGGTGGCGTGGCCGGTTGGGAGATTATCGTCGAAGCGACCACGGTGCCCGGCCACGCCACGCAGCTGGCCAAGCGGGCCGCAGCAGAAGGCTACGACGCCGCGATAGCATGCGGCGGCGACGGCACGGTGAACGAGGTAGCGAACGGCCTGGCCAGCCGGACGACGGCGCTGGCCGTCGTCCGCGGCGGCACGGCGAACGTCTGGGCGAAGGAGACCGGCGTGCCCAAGAACGCGGCGAAGGCGCTGCGGGTGCTTTCGGACGGCGAGACCCGGACCGTCGACCTGGGCCGCGTCGGCGAGCGGTACTTCCTGCTGATGGCAGGCGTGGGCTTCGACGCGGCGATCGTGCGGGCGCTGTCCGGCGGAGTGAAGAAGCGCTTCGGCGCCGCGGCCTACATCATCGCCGGCCTCCGCTCATCGTTCAGCTACAGGACAAGCCCGGCGCGACTGGACTTCGACGGCGAGACGTTGGAGACCAGTCTCTACTGGCTCATGGTGGGAAACACCCGCAACTACGGCGGTGTCCTCAACATCACGCCCATGGCCAAAGCTGACGACGGAAGGCTTGAGGCACTCCTCCTGCAGCGCGGAGGGTGGCTGCGCCTAACCTGGTTGCTTCCGTGGGTGTTGCTGAAGCGGCATCACCGGCGCGCGCACGTGCTGCATCGCAGCGTAACGGCGGCGGAGGTCCTGACCGCGGGGTTCCCCGTGCAGATTGATGGCGAGTACTTAGGTGAGACGCCGGTGCGGATCGAGGTGGCGCCGGGTGCGCTGCGCGTGATCGTGCCGCGGGGCCTCAAGAGCCCGCTCTTTTCCTAGAGGCACATCCGTTTTCATCGTGGACACGGGGCTCCGGCCGGTCGAACAGATGAAGGGCTTGCTCCTCAAAGCGCCAGCTGCCTAGATTAAGCGCGCCATGCCCACCCTTCGCCGGTCGGTCCTCATCCTCATGTGTGTTGCGACTCTCTTGGGCGTGCTTGCCTGCAGCGGCGGCAGCAAGAAGCAAGCCACGACAGCAACGCCCAAGCCGATCCCGTCGCCGGTCGCGATCGCGCAGGAGCCGCACGATGGCTTCACGCTGGGCGACCCGTCGTTCCTTGAGGCACTGCCGGACACAACGGTGGAAACAGGGCGCCTGGGCGGCACGGTCTACCAGATCGAGAAGCCAAACAACTGGAACGGTCGGCTCGTGATGTACATTCACGGAAACGAGTCAAGCACCGAGCTGCAGGCCTTCCCGCCGCCGAACCGCGCATATCTCATTGAGCACCGCTACGCGTGGGCGACATCAAGTTTCAGCGTAAACGTGATCATCGTTTCGGGCCTGGCCGCAGACGAGACGGCCGCGCTGTGGGACTACTTCGCCCAGAAGAACGGCCGGCCTGCGTACACCTACGTCGAAGGCATCTCGATGGGCGGCTCCTCCGTGCTGACGTCGGCGGAGCGCTACGCCGATCGCTACGACGGCGCGCTCGCGCTCTGCGGCGACGCGCCGCCCGGCCAGCATTATCTCTACGACCTTTTCGTCTTTGCCGCATACGCCGCGGGCGTGACCCAGGAGGAGTTCGACAGCACCGACCTGGGTGAGCTGAGCAACAACAAGATCCTCCCGGCACTCCGTGACCCCGCGAAACGCAAAGTCTTCGAGGACGTGTGGATCGATCAGACCGGCGGCCCGCGACCGTTCGCGCGAGAGGGGCTGGAGTACGACTTTAGTACCCAGTGGCCGACTTTCCTAGGCAACGTCGCGGGCCGGTACTTCGGGAACGACACGAAGGTCTACAAGCTTGGCCCCTCGGCCGGCGTCTCGAGCGACGAGTTCAACCAGAAGGCGGTCCGCTTCAAAAAGGAGCGGAGCACCGAGTATGACGCTGGCAACGCCCTGAGCGGCGACATCAAGATCCCGACGATCACGATGCAGTCAACCGGAGATGTCGCGACGGCGTTTGACGAAACGCAGGAGGTCCGGCGACGTGCCGACAGGGCCGGCAAGGGCGATCTCTTGGTGCAACGCGCGATCCGGGACCCGCGCCACTGCGGCGACAACGGCTTCACGTTGCCGGAGATCGATGCGGGGTTGGAGGACCTCGCCGCGTGGGTCGAGCAAGGCAAGAAGCCGGCAGGAGAAGACTTGCTCGGCGATCTGACGAACGCAGGCAAACGGTTCACGCTATCGCCCCGTCTTGGGGACGATACGGCGAACGACGTACCAGGTGCGGACAGGCGCGTCACCGTCCACGGAGTGGCAACGCTGGATGGTCAGCCGATCGATGGTAGCCCAATTGTCTGGGCCTTCGTCCGGAAGGACGGCTTCCTGCGTGGGTGTTCGTTCTTGCCGGACCGGCCGATAGGTGGCGCTTACCATCTTACGCTGGCGTCCGACGCGGAGGCGCCGGGCTGCGGTGCAGCCGGACAGACGGTCTATATCATGGCGTTCAAGGATGGCCAGGTTTATGTGGGAGACCAATCGCTCGATTGGCCATCATCGAATGACGCACAGTTCGACGCGTCGTTTTCGAGCGCAGAACCTACAGGCGCAGCGCCGGAGCGCACGATCCAGGACTTCTTCGGCACCGGTTTTTTCGGCTCAGCGTTTGACCGGGGAGGCGATCCGCTCCCGCCGGGGACGAAGATTGAAGCATACATCGGTACGGTGCTTTGCGGCACCTTCACGATTGCTCCTACGGTCATGCAGTTTGACGAAGCGCCCGGTACCTACGCCCTAAGCATCCCAAGCCCTGCGACAAAGCCCGAATGCGGCTGGGGCCGGCAGGTGACGTTCAAGATTAACGGCATGACCGCTCCACAGACCGGCCTCCACGACGTAGGCCAACAGGGCCACTTTCTAATTCTCACGGCGCGGTAGCCGCTAATTCCTTCCGGGCGGTGCTCCCTCGCGGAAGGCGTGCGCATCCTCTATAGTTGACGCATTCCGGCGAAGCAGTGCCCTGATGCGCCTCCTACTGAGCCTCATGACCATCGCCTTGGTCCTCTCTTCCATGGCCTTGCTGCGGTTGCATGGCTCTGATCCCGCAAGCCCGCGGCTCGCGATCGCGAACGCCTCGTCCGGCCTGGCCGCCGGCGACTACCATAGCTGCGCCCTGACGGAGGGTGGCAGTGTGAAGTGCTGGGGCTGGAACCCTTATGGGGAGCTGGGCGACGGCCGCGCCTGCGGGTTCTCCTGCCCATTCGTCGTCAGCACGTCCGGCCTGGAGAGCGGCGTCGCATCGATCGCGGCGGGCGGCTATCACACGTGTGCCGTCCTGACCGGTGGAGGGGCGAAATGCTGGGGTGCGAACGCAACCGGGCAGCTCGGAGACGGAACGATCTTCCAGCGCCTCACGCCCGTCGACGTTTCCGGGCTGAGCGGGCCGGTCACAAAGCTGACAGCCGGGTATAACCATACCTGCGCGCTGATTCAGTCGGGTGGGTTGCAATGCTGGGGCAGCAACGACTTTGGTGAAGTGGGCGATGGCACGCTGATCAGCCGTGTCCGACCAACCGACGTTTCCGGCCTGACGAGCGGCGTCGCGGACGTCTCCGCGGGCGGCTTCTCGACGTGCGTCGCCATGGCGAGCGGCGGCATCAAGTGCTGGGGGTACAACTCGCAGGGCCAGCTTGGCGACGGCACCACGGCCGACAGCAGCTCGCCCGTCGATGTCGCCGGCCTCGCAGACGTGACACACGTCTCTGTCGGCGAAGCGCACGCGTGTGCGTTGACGGCAGGCGGTGGCGTAAAGTGCTGGGGCAGCAACGGCGAAGGCCAGCTCGGTGACGGCAGCACGACAGACCGCCCCGCACCCGTCGACGTGACCGGGCTCGCGAGTGACGTCGCAGCGATCGCAGCGGGCGGATACCACACGTGCGCGCTGACCACAGGCGGTGGCGTGAAGTGCTGGGGAGACAACCCCTGGGGCCAGCTCGGCGACGTTGGTGCCTGCGGCAAGCTCTGTCCAGCGCCCGTGGACGTGAGCGGGCTGGGCGGTGATGTCGCAACAATTGCGGCGGGCTTGCGCCACAACTGCGCCATCATTAACGACGGGGCAATCAAATGCTGGGGCGCGAACGACAGCGGGCAGCTGGCGGCGGGGACGAGAGTCCCGAATCCGAACGCGGTGCCTGAGCCTCCAGTAACCGTGGAGATCAAGGCGCCGCCACCGCCGACGCCGACAAGACTCCCGTCGTCCACACCGACGTCCACCCCCGCTACCCCCGTACCGACGCCGACGCCGTTTGGGGGGTGCGGCGCGATACCGAACTCGATCACCAACGGGCCGCGCGTCGGAGCGACGACCGACCACTCGGCCAGGATCTGGGTGCGAAGCTGTCGACCCGCGACGATCACGGTCCAGTACAAGAGCGCCGGCACCGACTGGTCCGGCGCCCAGAGCGCGCTGCCCCTCGCTACTGACGCGAATGCGGACAACATCGCCGTGATCGCGCTGGAGAACTTGCAACCGAGCCGCCCGTACGAATATCGCGTCCTGGTTGGAGGCCAGACGCCGGCGCAGCCGCTGGAGGGACACTTCCGCACCATGCCACCTGAGGACCAGGAGGCGGCGTTCTCGTTCGCCGTGGGGACGGATATGCACCTCACCGATTTTCCGATGCAGACTATCCTGGACAGCGTCCAACAGCACGACCCGGCGTTCGCCGTGATCGACGGGGATACCGTCCTAGCTGAAATCTTCCAGGTGCCCGGGATTTCGCGCGCAGCATATGAGGGGATCTACAGGGAGAACCTGGCCGATCCCTTTGTCCGCGCCTTCCAGGCGGACGTGCCGAATGTGATGACCTGGAGCGACCACGAGATCTACAACGACTGGGACCACCGCAGCGGCCCGCCGTACCCCTACGCCCGCGCCGCCTTTGACGAATACATGGGCGCGGTGAACCCGCCGTCGCGGAACAGCAACGGCGTGCAGTTCAGCTTCAAAGCGGCCGATGTCGAGTTCTATGTGATCGACGACCGCACGTTCCGCAGCCCAGGCGAGAAGCCGGACGGTCCCGACAAGACGATGCTGGGCGCCGAACAGAAGCAAGACTTAGAAACCTGGCTGCTCACGTCCAACGCGCGGTTCAAGTTCATCGTCTCGGATGTCTGGTGGAACGACTTCTCGAACCACGCACTCGTCGGCGAATCGTGGCCCGTGTACCGAACCGAGCGGAACGAGATCTTCGACTTCATCCGCGACAACCACGTGGCAGGCGTGGTCCTGATCTCAGGCGACGAGCACGTCACCGGGGTGTTTCATCTCCAGCCGTGGGGCCTCTACGAGATCGCGCCTGGGCCGATGAGCTGGACGCCCAGTCCCGCGCTCAATCCGAATCCGCAGATCCTGTATACGGCAGGCCACACGCGCGTCTTCGGCGTGTTCGCCGTTGATACGACAGCCTGCCCCGCCACCCTGCGCATCCAGCTCTTCGACGACAACAACAACCTGCTCTACACGCTGCCGCTGACGGAAGCCGATCTGGGCGCCGACGTCGATGGCAACGGGCTGGTGCCCTGTCAGGAAGAGCCGACACCCACGCCCACACCTACGCCCGTGCCGACGCCGCAAGGGATGACCGGCGACACGAGCTGCGACGGGCGCGTGAACAGCATCGATGCGGCGCTGATTTTGCAGTTTGTCGCGGGGCTGCTCTCGCGCGCGCCGTGCCAGCAGAACGCCGACGTGAACCACAGCGGCCGCGTTGACGCGATCGACGCGACGCTGGTGCTGCAGGTCGCCGCCGGGCTGCTGAGCCGCTTCCCGTAGGCCGGCTCTGTTATGATGCGCTGCGCAGGTTCCTCCCGCGACTCTGAGCGCCGGAGCGTTACCA
>JBIOYF010000178.1:0-3013 GCA_044870035.1 Dehalococcoidia bacterium | reverse complement strand
CGCTGAACGCGGCCGACGTCCTCGTCCTGCCCTCGGTCGCCGAGGCGTTCGGGCTCGCCCTCGTCGAGGCGATGGCCTGCGGCCTACCCGCGATCGCCTGCGCCTCCCACGGGCCGGCGGCGATCGTTCGGAACGGGGAGAGCGGCTGGCTCGTCCCCCCCGACGACGAGCAGGCACTGGCGGCAGCGCTGATCGAGGCCGCCTCGGACACGCGCGAGCGGCGCCGGCGCGGACAGCGAGCCGCCGCCGACGCCCGCCGCCGCTACGGCTGGGCGACGATCGCCGCCCGCATCGCCGGCCTCTACGAGGAGGTCGTCGCCCAGCGAGAGAGCGGAGGCGTCGAAACTCGAGTACGTCGGGACCGCGCAGGCGGCTGACCGCCCGCGCCCGCGGCCGCTCCAGGCCCGCGGCTGCCCGGACCGCGAGGCGCGCAGGCGCGGAAGACGCATCTTCTGCCGGCGCGCGCTATCGAGCGACGAGAGCACCGCGAACAGCCCCGTTGCAAGGACGTCCGCTCGGCGCGCTCGTCGCGAGGCACGAGCCTCAGGATGTCGAGGACGCACACCTGCAGCGCGTCGTGCTCAGCAAGGGTCATTCCTTTTCGCTTACGCTTCCTCATCGTCCACGGGTCGCACATCAGCGCGTCGGACGCTTCGCCCAGGAGGTTTCGGCAACCCCCTACTCATCACTGCGCCGAACGACGAAATTCAGCGTGACGCGTCGATCGGTCTGCACCGTCACGCGCTTGATGGCTGTTCGGTAGCCGCGCGCCACGATCTTGATCCGATAGAGGCCTGGAAATAGCGACGGCGTCTTGTACCGGCCGAGACCGTTAGTGAGCACAGCAATGTCAGGGACGGGACGCGCGCCGTGTCCGATCGGAGTCGTAACGACGCTTGCTCCCTTCACTGTCTCGCCTGTCGTCGTCGCAACGCGGCCCACGATCACGCCCTTCTCGCTGTTTAGCCGCTCCACACGCGACCGCGGCAGATATCAAAGCGATCAACGAAACAGGCATGAGCAAGCCACAGGATCGCACGCAAAGGCAACTGGCAGACTTTCTGTGCAAGCCTGAGGTCCGACCGCGTCGCCGTTCTCCCCGAGAGGGCGGGGACGGCTCTGAAGCCAGTGTGTACATCACATCCTTTTCCAGCGGTACAGGTTCCGCAAAACCGTCGGGGTAATCGGCGTGCCGCCATTCAACGAGGCAGCCGGTCCTGTCCCCGTGGTATGGATGCCGATTACACACCACCGGGCATCCGGAGTTCTTGCCTCTGTGGACGGCCGATCCGCTCTCGCCGGGAGCAGTGTCGTTGCCATAAAAGATGCGCCTGGACGTGGCGCTACGCACTCAGGAGCTCTGGGGTCAGGTCTTGCGTCCAGTCACCGAGGTCCGTGGGTCAGGTCTTGCATTCACTCATCGTGCTGGCGTGGCCATCCACGGACAAGGTCAAGTGATGTGTCAGTCGGGGACCGCCCTCCGCGGGGAACACATCTGTACCGCTGACCTTCCGTATCTTATCCCGCGCGCCTACCGTCGCCACGGCAACACCCCGAACCAAATCGCCAAACAGCTCGGCCGTAGCTAGTCAACCATCAGCCGACGGCTGCGCCGGAAGAAGCCGCCCAAGTCCTCCGGTGAACGGATGCAAGACCACACCCGCCCTCTTCCGCGCTCTTCGTGAACGAATGCAAGACCTGACCCGGGTGACTAGGTCAGCTCAGGTAGGCAAAGTTTGGGCAAAAGTCTGGCAGTGGGATTCTGACCACTACGTGACCATGCGTGAGCACTGACGGCGGAAGCTGAGGCGGCGATGGCCGGGCCGTTCGTGGAACGGCCCGGCCTCGGACTGCTAGCAGCCGAGCGTGGCCGTGATGTCGTTTGCCTGGGTGGTGAACGAGGCGGCCGTTGCGGCAGTGATCGATTTCTCCGTCTGCGCCTTCACTTCGCTGATGAAGTCACCCAGCGTGGTACAGGCCGCCGCTTTGTCGTCAGCTGCAACATAGGCCTGGACACGCTTGACCTTGTCCGCCAGGCTCGTGCCCGGGCCTTTACCGCTCACGTCGGCGAGCAGATCAGCCAGCAAGTCGGCCGGGCTGCTGATCGTCGCGGAGATGTTCAGTCGGAAGCCTGGGGCGGTGATCAGCATCACTGTCGCACCAACCGGCGGCTCTGAACCGAAGCTGAAGGGATTCAGATCCGCGAGCAGCCCTGTAAAGGTCGCGCACGCCGCACCGTTGCCGGACCAGAAGCCGAGCAGATCCCCGCCCTGAACGACGACATTGGCCGAGAACTTGTTCATCACGCTCGGGACCAACGTCTGCACGGGCGACTCCGCGGTGACTATGTACACGTTTGGAACGGCTGTCGGGCGGAAGATCATCAGGCTCATCGAGCCGCCCACGCTACCGGCGAAGGTGCTCCAGGAAGTCAGCAGCCACGAACCCGCAGGCACGACGAAACCCGTTCCCGACGCCACCCCCGACTGAGCATCGATTTCGGCTATGCATGCGTAGTTCGCCGCCGCGTTCGTCTGACCGATCGTCGCCGCCGAGATCGAACCTACCGCCAGCACGAACACGACAACTACCGCGGCCAAGCTCACAACATGTCTCCTCATCGTTTCCTCCCTCGCTCCGCGTTGCCCTCACCCAGAAGGCTCCTGCGCAGCTCTAATCGCGCACTAACCGCCGGTGCCCGAGACGGCTTCTGGCGGGCTGATCGAACGCGGAGGGGCGCTCGCCGGCGGGTGGAGGCTCTGGGTCAGGTCTCGCATCCACTCATCTACTGAACAGAAAAGGCGCCGTTTCCGGCGCCTTTCGCTAGTAGCGGGGGCAGGATTTGAACCTGCGACCTCCGGGTTATGAGCCCGGCGAGCTACCTGACTGCTCCACCCCGCGTCGCGGGGCGCAGTATAGCTCGCCGGGCTGCAATTCGGGCTAGCTCGCGGCCAGGCCCGCTGCCGTCAGCGGTAGGCCGTTCGCCGAGCCGAGGGCACCAAGCGTGCCGTCG
>JBIOYF010000177.1:0-5135 GCA_044870035.1 Dehalococcoidia bacterium | reverse complement strand
ACGAACGCGCTGCTTGTACCACTGAACGCGATCGCATTCCAGTTCGGGCCGGACAGCGCGGCGCGCCACCTTGCGTCCGCGCAGCAGGCCGGCCTGCGTTCGCTGCGCCTCGATCTGCCCGCGCTCGCGCTCGACATCGACACGCCCACCGATCTCGAGCGGCTGCAGCAGCTCGCCTCGTCCGGCGGCAGCGTCGGCGAGCACACGCTGGCCATGTTGCAGCGCATCGGCCGGTCCGCTGCCGCGCGAAAGGCGTATTAGAGAGACATCGCCGTGGCGAGCGAACGCTGGAAGCTGCGCGCCGGCCGCGAGAGCGATCTACCGGCGCTCGCAAAGCTCGATAGCAGCTTCAACAACGAGTGGCTGCTCCAGCTGCACCGGCACGGCGACCCGATCGAGCAGACGGTCGCGCTGCGCTGGCGCAAGGTGCGGCCGGAGGGCAGCCGGCGAGAGCTCCTCGCTGAAGCCGCGGCCGGGGACTTCGAAGGCGTCGTCGAAGAGCTTCGGCGCGACATGGAACGCTCGCAGCGGTTCATTGTGGCAGAGGTGGATCGACGTATTGTGGGCTTGCTCATGATCGGCGCGCAGTGGAACAACACGGCGGAGATCGCCGCGATCATCGTCGACGCGGCCTACCGCCGTCGCGGCCTGGGCCGGCGCCTCGTGCGCGAGGCCGAGGCGTTCGCCCGCCGCCGCGGGCTGCGCGCCGTGCACTGGGAGGCGCAGACGGACAACCGGCCGGCGATCGAGTTCTGCATCGCGCAGGGCTTTCGCCTCGCCGGGTTCCACGACGCGCTCTACGAAAACCGCGGTGACCAGCGCCAGACGGCTACCGGCTTTCGCGGCCTGGCCGTCTTTCTCGTCAAGGAGCTGGGCTCCGGCGGCCGGCGCTGAACGCCGCTCAGCGACTGTGATAAAGAGCGCCGCTTCATCCTCCGGCCGGGCCTGCGGATCAACTGCCCATGAGAATGTCGGCGATGTTGGCCAAGGCGCCGCCTTTCGTCCGGTACAGCTCCGCATGATTGCACGCCGTGCAGACCAGGGCGACGAAGTTGCGGTACTCAAAGTTGAACATGCGCGACAGCCAGCCGCCTGAAGTCGAAAGCTTCACGATTTCGTAGGCGTTGCCGCCGCACTTCGCGCAGGTGTAGCTCGCCTGATCGACCGCCTTCACCGGCGCGCCTGTGACAAACGCCGGCCGCTCCGCCGAGTCGCCGTGCAGCGAAACCGGCGCTGGCGTTACCTTCGGCGGCTCCGGCCGCTCGACCGCCTCGCCGGTAATGCCGCAGACCGCATCGATCAACGTCCACGTCGGTGGCGCGTCCAGCGGCCCGCTGCCCCGATGCGCGTAGCGCACGACGCCACCCGTATCGATGACGAATGACGCCGAGCTGCTGGCCAGCACGCCGTACGCCTCGTGCGCCCAGCCGAGCAGATCGTGCAGCACGGGATAGCTGATGTTGTGCTCCAGGCGGAACGCCGCGATCTCGCCCGGCGTGTTCCGCACCACGGCCACCACGTCGCCACCCGCCTCGTCGAACGTGTTGCGCGCGTCTCGGAGCGTGATCGCGTGGTCGGCGGCGGCCTCTGAAGTCAGGTCGTTCAGCAGTACCAGCACGAGCGGTTCCGCGTCCCAGTAGGACGAAAGGAGCACCTCACCGCCCGAGTCCGCCCGCAGCTCCGCGTCGGGAGCCTTGGCGCCCAGGCCGACCTCCGTACGTATGGCTGTCATCACGCCCCCTTCCAAAGGCTGCCGTCCCTCAAGATCAGCATCGGCACGGAGGGGGTCTTCTACAGGGAAAGCCCTAGGGCGCGAAGCTAGCGCCTATCGTTATGTGAAGGTCTAGACGATGTCCGTGTCGCCGACAGTGAAGTGCACGGCGGCTTCGGGATCGTCTCTGGTGGGTAGCTCCTTACCCTTCTGCAGCCCGAAGCCAAAGCCCTCGACCCGCCGCAACGGCCTGTATCCGCAGTTCAACAACACGTCACGGTACGGATGACGCGCGGCGCACCAGCAGCGTATCGATGACAGCCCGCTCTCTGTCAGGCGCCGCGCGGCATCTTCGGCCAGCGCTTCGACGGCATCAACGCGTCCTGGCAGCACGAGCAGGTCTGCGATGAAGCCTTTGCCTCGGGATATTGTCAGCACAGAATACCCAAGCATCTCCCCGCTCTCTTCTGCTATCCGAATGGCGTAGCGACCAGCGCGTGGATCGGCGTAGCGCCAGTTGAGGTACGTCCGGTCGCGCAGGATCGCCAGGTCGAACGGCTGGAGCGCCTGGCTACAGAACTCATCGATACGGCCGTCGAACTCGTCGACGGCTCTGATCCGCAGAGCGGCCGGAGCGCTCGTGCCGGTCCACTCGTCGCTCCGTTCTAACCACTCAAGTGCGTTCGCCGGCGACCGGCCGCTTCCGATCGTCCGCACCTGGTACTGAACTACGCGGCTGTCCGAGATACTTGTGATCAGGTCGAACGCGCTGGCGAAACCGTCCGGGTCGAATGTCCAGAGCTCGCGCGAGAGGCCTTGGCCTTGATAGTCCGGGTGCACGGCATAGTCGGTACAGGCATCGGCCAGCAACGCACGGTCACGGTCTTTTACGCGCTGCACAAAGATGAGCTGGCAGCCGACGATGCGTTCGCCATCGACTGCAACGTAGTTGTACCGTCGCAAGATCGGATGACTACTCAGCTTCCAGCGCAGGTGCTCGATGGGCGGCACATCGATGTCGACGCCGGGCCAGCTGCCAAAGGCAGCCGTCAGACAGTCGAGGATGCCTTGCTCGTCGCCTTCGCGGTAGTAGCGCAGGGCCCAGCCGTTCGTCATGCCGTCAGACGATGTCTGTGTCGCCGATCGTGATATGGATCGGAAAGCGTTCGTCGGTAAACAACGGGCCGAGGTCGGTCGTCCTAAGCGGGCCGATCAGCAAGCCCTCAACGGGCCGCTTCGGCACGAACCCCAGCCCGAACAGTCTATCGCGATACGGGTGGACGGCGGGACACCAGCAACGCAGCTCGCCCATGCCCTCCGCCGCGGCCTGCAGGGCGGCGTGCTCGACCAGAGCCGTCAGTGCGCGGTTCTTGCCGGGGAGGGTTAGCAAGTCCGCAAGAAACGCCTTCCCGCGCGACAACGCAAGCACGGCGTAGCCCGCCAGCTCGCCATTCTCCTCGCCCTCGAAGATCATGACGCGGCCCGCGCGCTCGTCAGCGTAGCGCCACGTCAGGTAATCGCGGTCTCGCTCTAGAGTGAAGTCGAACGGCTCTGAGGCAAGGCGCACCAGATCATCGAAGCGCCCGTCGAATCCGCTGACAGCAGCGACCTCCACGCCGCAGGCTCGCCCTCGCGCCAACGGTCTAATGTCGAGCTCGAGCCACTCGATCGTATTGGCGGCTTCGTACATGCGCGACTGTCGCATGTACGACTGCACCCACGGATGCCTGGAGATGGCGACGTTCACATCGTATGACTCGTTGGCGCTCGTGAGCGTCAGCTCCCAGAGAGCCTTCATGACGCCCCGGCTGTGGTAATCGGGATGGATGGCGAGGTCCCCGAGTCTTGTCCCTTTCAGGACGCGGCCCTGGAAACGCCAGCGCGGCGACGCGAGCGTCCGAAAGCCGACGATCTTCCCTGCGCAGTCCACAACGTATTGTGGCCCACCACGCCCTCCGGCCAGCTTCCAGCGCAGATGATCGATCGCCGGAACGCGGATGTCGGTCGGCGGCCAGCGGCCGAAGGACGCCACCAGCAGATCGAGAATGCCCTGCTCATCGCCCTCGCGATAGTCGCGTATCGTCCAGCCGTCCTCCATGACGCGCCCAGCATAACCTGCCGGAGCACTCGCGCGAAACGCCGCTCGCCGAACGAGCTACAATGCCCTCGATATGCCCCGCAAGCCCACGAGCAGGAGCCCGGACATGTTCGCACAGGCGGCCGACGAGCAGTTGCAGCGCGAGGCGCCGCTCGCCGCCCGGATGCGGCCGCGCACGCTCGACGAGTTCGTCGGGCAGGAGCACTTGGTCGGCGCGGGCCACATCCTGCGCCGCCTGATCGAGGCCGACACGCTCCCCTCGATCATCCTCTGGGGCCCGCCCGGCACCGGCAAGACGACGCTGGCGCGCATCATCGCCCAGCTGACGCGCGCCGAGTTCGCGCCGGTATCGGCCGTCTCGGCCGGCGTCGCCGACCTGCGGCGCGTGATCGCCGAAGCGCGCGACCGGCGCGGCATGGAAGGCAAGCGCACCATTCTCTTCATCGATGAGATCCACCGCTTCAACAAGGCGCAGCAGGACGCCGTCCTCCCCTACGTCGAGGACGGCACGATCACGCTGATCGGCGCAACGACGGAGAACCCCTCGTTCGAAGTGATCGGACCGCTCCTCTCGCGCAGCCGCGTCTTCGCGCTGCACGCGCTCCAGCCCGAGCAGATCGCAACGCTCTTACGCCGCGCCCTCGACGACAAGGAGCACGGCCTCGGCAGCGAACCGCTACGCGTCGACGACGACGCGATCGAAGCGCTCGCAGCGTCCGTCGGCGGCGACGCGCGCGTCGCGCTCAACGCGCTCGACATGGCGGCGGCCTCCGCTCCGACCGACAAGAGCGGCAAGCGCCACCTCACGCGGAAGCTCGTCGAGGAGGCGCTCCAGAGCCGCACGTACCTGTACGACAAGTCCGGCGACGCGCACTACGACACGATCTCGGCGTTCATCAAGTCGCTGCGTGGCTCGGACGCCGACGCGTCGCTCTACTGGCTCGCGCGCATGATCGAGTCGGGCGAGGACCCGCTGTTCATCGTGCGCCGCATGGTGATCCTCGCCGCCGAGGACGTCGGCCTGGCCGACCCGCAGGCGCTCGTTGTCGCGACGGCGTGCCAGCAGGCTGTCCACTTCATCGGCCTGCCGGAGGGTTTCCTGCCCATGGCCGAGTGTGCGATCTACCTCGCGACCGCGCCGAAGAGCAACAGCGCGATGACCGCGTACGGCAAGGCGCTCGCCGACGTGCGCGACTCGCTGGGCGAGCCGGTGCCGCTCCACCTGCGCAACGCGACGACCGGCCTGATGCGCCAGATGGGCTACGGCAAGGGCTACAAGTACGCCCACGAGTACGACGCCCACTACGTCGAGCAGACGCACCTACC
>JBIOYF010000176.1:0-4051 GCA_044870035.1 Dehalococcoidia bacterium | reverse complement strand
GGGAGCGACCTATCGATTGTGCCGTCGTACTCGTAGGCGAGCAGCTCTTCGGACCGCCAGAGGACGGCGTCCCGGCCGAGAGCGCGCTCCAGACGGCGGATCACTCCCTTATCGACGGTCTTGGCGGCCACGACGCCATTGTAATCCACAAGCGCCCAGGCTGAATGCCCGGGCTACCGGCGCTTCGAGCGGCGAAGGCGCCCGCAAGCTTAACCGAATCGACATAAGTCTTTACCCTGAGGTTGTTGACGGATGCGATGCCAGCGTGTAGAAGTGAAGCATCCAGCAGGCGGTTACACGGAGGTGACCCATGATCAAGGCCTACGTCCTCATCGTTGCGAACCCCGGCACCACCAAGACCGTGTACACCGCGCTCAAGCAGATCAAAGGCGTCGTTGAGTGCCACGAAGTGATGGGTCCCTACGATATCGTCGTGGAGATTGCTGTACAGGACCTTGCCGACGTGCCGCCGATCCTAAGCGACCACATCCGGACCATCTCCGGCGTGGAAAGCACGACGTCTCTGGTTACCTTTCCCGAATAGTCGCAGGCAGACTCCCGATCGCACATAACGTATATAGTGCGATCATATCTTTCGGTGTAACCTAGCGGACGGCTGCCGCTCCCCTGAGGGTCCGCTAGACTATGTTGTCCTAGTTGCCTGCCGGCGGTTCGCGGGTCGATTCGACGGTCGCCGGCTCGTGCGTTGCGGCGATCCGGCGCAGCTGCTCGGCCTGCGCCTTCAAGCTGATCTTCTTGCCGCGCCTCGGCAATCGTGGGCGTGCTGCGGCCGCCTTCTTGAGCGGAATAACCTTGGGGTGTGGGACCGCGGCGGGCCGGAGAGCCCGGAGCCGAGGCAGGACGGCCAGGACAGCTCCCACGGCCGCCGAAACGGCCAGGGCGCCTCCTACCGCCGCTGCTGCGACGATGAGCGACGCGGTGGCCGCCAGACCAGCTCCCACAAGCCCGCAGATGAGCAGCGTGCCGAGGACGAGTTGCCCCGTCCACGAGCGGCGCCCGCGTCCCGCGAGGTCGGACGAGACCTCCTCGCGCTCGCGCGGCTGTTGACGGTGCATGACCAGGAGTGGCGGCGGCGCGCGGTCTGGCTTGGGCGCCTGCGGTAGCGCCCCTTCGCCCAACATCTCGACGCGCAGCTTCATATATTCGTCGCGTCGCTCGGCCGAACCCAGGACGATATACGCTTCGTTCAGCTCCTCCAGCTTTGCTCTCGCCTTCGGATCGTACGCCGCGGCCTCGTTGTAGCGCTTCGCCAAGTGCCAGTAGGCCGCGTCCACCATGGCCGCGTCGGCCTCCGGATGAACTTGCAGGATCAGGCAGTAGTCCTTGAAGGGCTTGTCTCTCCTTGCGGGGCCGAACATAGCGAAGCCTCCAAGCCTCAGCGCGTGGGGCTCTGTATCTAGTAACGGCAGATTTGCAGCGAACTGTTGGTAGGCGTTATGTCTAGCTATTCATGCCGCGGGGCGGACGGCAGCCCCAGCTTCGCTCGCAGGGTGTCCTTGAGCTCGCGCGGCTCGGGAAAGCGGCCCTCCTGCTTGTTCGAGAAGACTACTTCGCCATCGACGCGCACGATCAGCACTCCCCCGCTCCCGGGCACGAGCGTCACGCCCGCGATGTCGCCCTCATGCGCGGCGAGCAGCTCCTGAGCGAGCCAGGCCGCGCGGCCGCGGAAGTTGCAGACTGTGCAGTACTCGATCGAGACGAGGGGCTTGTCGCTCACGATCTCATCTTCATGGGGCGCCCGAGCCCTGTCAACCGCGCCGCGAGCCGGGCCCGGGCGGAGCAACTGCTCCGAGGGCGCGCCGCCTGTGGGTAGCGCGTCGTCGCCGATCGCGCGTCACGCTGTTATAATTCTGAGCAGCAGCCAACACGAAGCCCCCAGTTGCTTGGGGGCTTGTTCATGAGAGCAACTGAACGATGAGCATGTGGGACAGACTCGCGTCGATCGAGCGGCGTTTCGAGGAGCTGACGGCCGACATGGGCCGGCCCGAGGTGGCCGCCGACTACGAGCGCCTCCAGATGCTGGCGAAGGAGCGTTCGTCTCTCGACGATGTCGTCAAGCTCTTCCGCCAGTATCGCGACGTCGACAAGGCGCTCGGTGAGGCGAAGGCGCTCGCCGACGGCGGCGAAGCGGAGCTTGTCGCGCTCGCTAGGGAAGAAGTCGCCACGCTCTCGGCCCGGCGCGAGGAGCTGGAAGAACGGCTGAAGCAGGCGCTCTTGCCCAAGGACCCGCTCGATGAGCGCAACGTGATTATGGAGGTGCGCGCCGGCACCGGTGGCGAGGAGGCAGCGCTGTTCGCCGCCGACCTGTACCGGATGTACTCCCGCTACGCGGACCGGCGCGGCTGGAACACGGAGCTGCTGTCGAGTAACCGCACAGGCATCGGCGGGTTCAAGGAGATCATCTTCGGCATCCATGGCCAGGGCGCATACTCGCGCCTCAAGTACGAGACGGGCGTCCATCGAGTCCAGCGAGTGCCGGAGACCGAGGCCCAGGGGCGCATCCACACGTCGACGGCAACCGTTGCGGTGCTGCCAGAGGCCGAGGAGGTCGACGTGCGGATCAGCGACGGCGAGCTGCGCATCGACATCTTCCACTCGAGCGGCCACGGCGGCCAAAACGTCCAGAAGGTCGCGTCGGCGGTGCGCATCACGCACCTGCCGACCGGGCTCGTGGTGTCGTGTCAGGACGAGCGCTCGCAGCTGAAGAACAAGACCAAAGCGATGTCCGTGCTGCGCGCCAGGCTGCTGGCGCTCAGGCAGCAGGAGCAGCACGCAGAGACGAGCGAGGCGCGACGATCTCAGGTCGGGACGGGCGAGCGCTCCGAGAAGATCCGCACGTACAACTTCCCCCAGGACCGCGTCACCGACCACCGCATCGGTCTGACGCTGCACAACCTTGAGGGGATCCTTGAGGGTGAGGTCGACGGCCTGATCGACGCGGTCGCCACGAGTGAGCAAGCGCGACTGCTGGAGCAGCAGAGCGATGCATAGGACAGGGCCAAGGGCCACGGGCCAAGGGCCACGGCCCGCCCCAGCGGGGTCGAGGGTCGAGGGTCGAGGGTCGAGGCCGCTACCAACCGCGATTGCGAGCACGATACGTGAGACAAGGAAGCGCCTCGACGCTGCCGGCATCGAGGACGCAGCGCTGGAGGCGGAGGTGCTGTTGGTGCATGCGCTCGGAGTCTCGCGCGAGCAGCTGTTCATGCGCCTGTCGGAGCCCCTCGATGGAGAGCAGCGGCAGCGCTTCGAGCGGTTGATCGCGGGGCGGTTGCAGCACGAGCCGCTCGCCTACATCACCGGACATAAGGAGTTCTACTGCCTGGACCTGCTCTGCTCGCCCGCCGCGCTGATCCCGCGGCCGGAGACGGAGCTGCTGGTCGAGCTGGCGCTCGACTGGGTCAGGGGTCAGGGGTCAAGGGCCAAGGGCCAAGGGCCAAGGGCCAAGACGCCGGTCGTGGTCGACGTCGGCACGGGTAATGGAGCGATCGCTGTCGCCGTTGCGGCGCACGCGCCCGATGCGCGCATCATTGCGATCGATACGTCGCGCGCCGCACTGGAGCTGGCCGCCACGAACGCGAGGCGGCACGGCCTGGAGAATCGCGTCTCGTTCGTCGAAGGTTCACTGCTCACGCCGCTGCGGGAGCCTGTCGACGTGATCGTCGCGAACCTGCCCTACATCGCCAACGAAGTGTACGAGGCGCTGCCGCCCGAGATCCGCGAGCAGGAGCCGGAGCAGGCGCTGCGGGCGGGCGCGCGCGGCACGGAGCTGATCGAGTCGCTGGTCGAGCAGGCCCCTACCCTGCTCGCGCCCGGCGGGCTGCTGCTGGCCGAGCACGCGTGGGACCAGGGCGAATCGCTGCGTCGCGCTGCCCGCCTGGCGTTTCCCCGCGCGCGCATCGAGACGAAGCGAGACCTGGCCGGGCTGGAGCGCGTGCTGGTTGTAGATACGCGCGGTCCTGGATAGCGAGTCGGAGAACCGTCAGGCTGAAGCCTGACCCGCGGATTCGCGGCCGGCGTGCCGACCAGAAGG